>DAHVFG010000054.1:0-18204 GCA_027317125.1 Chloroflexota bacterium
GATTAGGGGACACCCCTAATACCCCCTCAGGGCATAGCCCCTGCACCCCTACTCTGAACGCTTACCAGGTATTGAAAGCGTTCAGGCGACGGGCGACGGACGACGGATGACCTCTGCCTTTATATCTTCTGCGCCGTGCGCTGTAAGTCCCGTAGCATCTTTGTGTTCTTTGCGCCTTTGCGGTTCGGTCATTCTTCGTCAGTCGTCTGTTGTACCTGCGTTTGAGGCATTCCGGCGCTCTGAGGGTGTAGTCTCAATATCAGACGCCGGATCAACATCGCTGGCGGTGGACTCCATACCGGGCGTTCTATTCAGGCTCTCGCCATAGCCCGGCATCTGCTCATATATATCTTGCTCTTCAGGCTCTATGGGAATAGACGCCTCCTCTTGCCTGCCTTTGTCGCTATTCTTATCAACCACAGAAGGGCCGGTGTTAGGGCTGAGCCTGGCGCCAAGATCATCGGTTGAGCTACGGCCTCCCGTCTCATAAGCCATGCTATTTGGAGTTGAGCCTTTGAAGTCTGCATCCTCGTGTGTCTCTTCGCCGGCCTCCGAGCCTATGCCTGTTGTAGAACCGGAGACCCCATAGCCGGTAGTGAGAGGGGTGCCCGCCGTGCCGTATACTCCCGTTTCCGGGTCAAAAGCGCCTTTAGTGCCTGTCAAACTATTTGGATCTCTGCCTACTTGATCTTCAGCCATGATGTCATTCTCCTTTTCACTACCGGTAAATAGAGAGGCGGGTAGAGCGATGGACGCACTTTCACTGCCAAGGCGTGTCGCGCCATTCACTCGAAGTATATCTGCGACGCGGGAGGTCAAATCAGAAGAGGGTGGGTGAGCTGTAATCAGCACGCCACTTTGACGAGCTACCACGCCTGAGCGCGCGCCGGAAGCGATCAGCGCGGCAATCAAGGCTCCTATTCCCGCGCCGAGAAGCAGCGCTGTGAGCATCGCTGCCAACACTGCCGAGCCTACTGTGGTGCCGACGCCCGGCAGCGCCTCGGTAGTTACGCCTGGCAACACTACAGCGCCTACAGCGATGGCCCACCCAAGAAATGCCCCAAACAAACCGCCTATCGCAGCGCCCACGCCGGCAGGAACAGAAATCAAGTGGGATGATGGCGCAACAGAGCCTGAGGTGGACTCTGCGGTGGTTGTGGAGATTTGCTGCGCGGTCAGGCCAAGACCGTATAGCTGTTCAATAGCTTCTTCGGCATCATCAAAGCTCTCGAAGAAGCCTGTAACGCTCTCACCACCTTCGGCGGAATTATGAATCATCAATTGTCAATTACTTCCCACTTCTGCGGAGTTAGCAATTATGAATTATAAATTATGAATTAGATTACCGCAATTACCAATTCATAATCTATAACTCACGTTATGCAGGGAAGGGCCTGTGGAGATACAAACCCTGGTGAATAATCCATAGCTGCGCAATAACTGTGCGTTTCTCTGCACTCTTTGCGCCTTTGCGTTCCGTCGTCAGTGATGCGTTGCGTAAGGTGCGTCTATAATTCATAATTCCGCCATAGGAGGTGTGTTGCTGAACTCGATAGGGTGGAGCTTGGCCTGGATCGTGGGGTGCGCGATTGGGCTGGCAGCCATTTCGCAGCACCCGGATGGCCTGGAGAGCAGGTATGGGTGGCTACTGCTTGCACTAGCTGTATGTACAGTGGTGCTACTGCTTGCTGCCAGAGGAGACCGCCGGGCGACAGGCGCGTGCGCGTTGCTCGTTTTTGCCCTTGCGGGGTGCGGTCGCGCATTGCTCATCCACCCTCCTGTTACTGCAAGCGATCTTGCTTACTACAACGGCCCTGCAAGCGGAGCAACTGTAACCGTTATCGGGCGAGTAACAGCCGATCCGGTATATGGCGACCGTTGGCAGAGGCTGAGGGTCTCTGCCGAAGCAGTGCGTTCCGGCGGGCAGATTGTGCCGAAGCCGGCCTCAGGTGATATGTATACCTTGCTCGCACGCTACCCGCTTTTCGATGTCGGTGAGAGGCTCGCACTCTCAGGAACCTTGACCGTGCCCCCCACTTTGCCTGGCTTCGACTACGCAGCTTACCTGGCTCGGCAAGGGGTTTTCTCTTATATGACCTACCCTCAGGCGAAGAGCCTGGGACCCGCGGGGACAACATGGTTCGCCAACTCTCTCACTTACGGACGTAGCAAGGTAAGGGCTGCGCTTGAAAAGGCCATTCCTGAACCGCAGGCAGCGCTGGCGGTCGGTATAGTTACCGGAGACAGATCTTCTATACCTAAGGATGTGCAGGACGAGTTTCAGAGGAGCGGCACAACGCACATCCTTGCTATATCAGGTGAGAATATATCGCTAATAATCGGCTTCGTCTGGCTCGTCTATAGCAGACGAGGACAGAAGCGGCGGATGCCGCCGTGGCTGCTCCTCCTCTTACTCGTGGCATTGGCGATCTACACACTCTTCACCGGGGCGACCCCATCTGTGATGCGTGCGGCGATTATGAGTACGGCTTTGTTGGCTGCCCCTGTGGCTGGCAGGAGATACGATCCCACGGCGGCGCTGGCGATCTCTGCTCTCTTTATGACAGCGCTTGATCCCAATGTGCTTGCGGACGCGGGCTTCCAACTTAGCTTCGCCGCCATGCTGGGGATTACCTACCTCTCGCCGCGCCTTGTGCACTTCTTTCAACGCCTGAGGCTCCCTGGGGTAATTAGCTTCCCTCTGGCGACGAGCCTCGGCGCGCAGGCTGCTACGCTTCCTCTGCTGGCTCTACTCTCGGGCCAGGTGTCGCTTGTCTCCCCACTTGCCACCCTTACAGCTGACGTATCTCTATTGCCACTGATGGTCACGGGCATAGCTACAGGCATCCTGGGAGCCATAGCGCCTGTGGCAGGCGCGGCGCTGGGCCCTGCGGTCTGGCTCTGCGCTCAGTGGATGCTGATGTGGGTCCACTTCTGGGCAGCGCCCGCGTGGGCGGCGGTGGATCTGCCTGCAATTAGCGCACCCGGGGTGGCGTTATATTACCTCCTACTGGCCGCTGCCATCTTCGCGGCGCAGGCTGAGAGGCGGCAACAAATAAGACAATGGCTGCCGACGAAGTACGCAGTTGGTATGGCCTGCACTGCGGTCGCGCTCTGGCTCTGCCTGCTGGTTCTCCTTTTCAAAAGTTGAGGGGAGCCGCCAGCGGCTTGTGAATCCATGATTCCGCTGGCGGGAAGTAATTCGGGCCATTGAAGCGCGCCTCAGCTTGCTCAGCATAGAGTATCTCAAAGGGAAAGGTTGTAAGTAGCAAGATTGGATTCCCTGCGCGACACTTCTTGCGTGGCTCTCCGTACAGGCCAGATGTAGGCTTTTAGCTTGCGGCAGTAATGCAAGAGCGGATCTGGTTCAGGCAAGCTGATACCCTGAGACAGAGCCATTGTGTTGCTGAGAGTATGAAGGCACGCCTTCTGGAGAGGCCAGGGGTCGTGATGTATATCGCACCGATAGAGACGCCCGCGACTTCCAGGGCTGAAGTAGCAGTAGCGTTCGGTAAGCCAACTCTCAAGGCTACCAGGCTCCGAGTGGTAAACTGCCGAGCTCGGATTGTAGCAGCCGCAGAAGGTGGCAGGCGAAGCATAACGGGCTGTGCGTTGGCTGCTAAAGTAGACAGATGCGGAGACGCGCATCCGGACGCGAGCATTGTAGTAAGGTAAATGAAACCAGGGTCGAGCCAAGGCAGTTGTAAAGCGATTATCCGTGTCCATGCTGAGGAAGAAGACGCCGGGTATGCCGTCGTGGAGCACATAGGTGCGGACATTGATTTCAGAGAAGTAAGATACGAGGGGCACTCGCGGCAGGCCGTTGAGCCGCACATGGCTGAGCCGGAAAGGCACGATACCAAGCCATGCCTGCCCCTCGAAAGTGTCCAGTTCCAAGCCTGCCGGAATGAGGGGATGCAATATCGCATTTTCAACGGGCCAATGCGCAAAGAGCAGATTGTGCCACGTTTGGGTCATGAGCCACCGGCCAGATGGAAGCGGCCATGGGCGGTGCGCGGTGTTTTGCAAGATTCCCATTGCAAACCCCCTTTGCTATAGTGAACTTCTTAGTACAATACTCATTCTCTCCATGCGGATGCTTTGTGAATTACGTAACTAATGCTTGTGATTTATTGTACAATTAATTTTCCGTTAATGCAAGTGGCAAGCGCATCTCAGTTACGAATTGCGATTGATGCGCAACCCGCCCTCCTTTGTGCCTGAGAAGACGATACACAGAGCAGAATCCCGAGGCATTTCGTGCTTGGAAAGTGAGCTATGCATCAATCGTGAATTATGGATTAGTGGTACGCAGTTAGACGAGATAAGCGTGAACACTTTGTTATCCGTAACTCGTATTTCGTAAATTGCGTTGCGCGAGATAGTCAAGTATGGTAGGATAACCGCCACGAGTCCTGTTATTCTTCCGGCCATTGCAATTTCCATAGATCAGCTATGAACCAACAAGCCACAGACCCTGCGCCGCTAATAGATAGCCACGCGCACCTCGGCTATCCCGATTACGATGGCGACAGGGACGGAGTTTTGCAGCGCGCACGAGCAGCAGATCTTACCGCGATGATCACGATTGGAATCGAGCAAGGGGAGTGGGGGCAGGCAGTCGAGCTGGCGCACCTCAACCATGACGTCTATGCTGCGGTTGGCGTACACCCCAACAGCGCTGACCAGGCCACCGGCGACGCGCTGGCTGGACTGGCAGGGCTGTTAGCAGATAAAGGTGCTAAAAAAATAGTGGGCATCGGTGAAACGGGGCTGGATTACTACAGAGACTATGTTTCTCGTGAAAAGCAGCGCGAGTCGTTCAGGGCGCACCTCGACCTCGCCCGCCGGTATGATCTACCGGTGATAATACATAACCGCGATGCCCATGACGACGTTCTGAAGATATTGCGGCGCGATGGAGAGCGCACTCGCGGGGTGATGCACTCATTCTCAGGCGATGCCAACTTCGCCAATGAGTGCATTAAGCTAGGGTACTTCATTTCACTATCGGGGCCTGTGACTTTCCGAAAAGCGGTGGACAAGCATGAAGTCGCGAGGGCGGTGCCGCTTGATTGGCTTCTTGTGGAAACCGACTGCCCTTTCCTCACACCGGAGCCATACAGGGGGCGCAGAAACGAGCCTGCCTATCTTTCGTACACAGCACAAGCCATAGCCAGGCTGAGAGATATACCCTTCGCTGAAGTGGCGCGGGCCACCACAGCCAACGCGCAAAGACTATTCGGCCTCCCTGAGCATGGACCACTATTGGAAGTAACTCATAACCAGTAACTCGTAACTCCCGAAGGGGGAAGAGTTTGATTAACCTTTGGCAGCTACACGTATTCCTTGTGGTGTATGAAACCGGCAGCTTTTCGGCGGCAGCCGCCAGGCTGCACATGACGCAGCCCGGCGTCAGCCAGCAGATACGCGCCCTCGAAACGCATCTGGGAACAAAGCTTTTCGTGCGGCGGGGGCATGGCGTTGAATTGACAACAGCCGGGTTCGATCTGCTTGATCCTGCCCAGAGGCTCATCAACCTGAGCGAAAATACCGAGCGAACGTTGATATCGCGTCGCGGCGAGGTAAGTGGGCGCGTCAGGCTGGGGTGCGCGCTACCTTCAGGCGCATACATAGTTCACCCCTCGGTAGGCGAGTTCCGCATGCAATACCCAGACGTCAGCATACAGATCGAGCAGAATGAGCCAGGGCCGTTGATTGGTTCCCTCCGCGCGCAGGAGTTAGATGGGGGCATCGTGCTGGGGCGGATGCGCGGTCGCGGGCTGGTTCACCACAAGTTGATGGAGGACCCCCTCACTTTGATAGTGCCTCTGAACCACTCGTGGACCCGTGCAACCGAGTTGAGCAGAAGCGCAGATGCGGACGCACCAAAAGAGACAATTTCCTCCAAGCACGACGAAGACGCCGCCCCCGCCGTAAAGCTGGCGATGCTCAAGGAAGAGCCTATGGTGCTGGAGCACAGCGTAGGCGAGAGCCACAGCGACGCCCGACGCGCCTTGAACGATGCGCTTGAGGAGAATGGAATGAGCACCCGCGACCTGCGAATCGTGCTGGAGCTGCCCGGCCCAATGGCGGTAGCGTGCGCGGTGGCCGACGGCCTGGGAGTAGGGCTTGTGCCCCAGAGCATAGCCCGGAGGATGGTGGGGCAAGTGGTATCGGTGCGGATTGAGGGATTCGCCCTCGACCAGCACGTTTACCTTATATATGACCGCAAGGCGCTGCACAGCCCGGCTGTGGCTGCCTGGTGGAAGTTCATTAGCGAGAAAGTTGGACGACGCTCCGAACGCGAGCTAACTACTCTGGATATAGAGAGCGTTGCCAGCTAGGGTTCAGAATAGGCGCAGCGACTCACCGCGGAAGCGCGCAATTAACAGGCTAGAGCTTCGTAGCCTGGGGCTTATCACAGCTGCGTGGGCTGCTGTTCTGCTCCTGATACCTCCCCAGCACGAATACCCGATTATTGACGATTGGATATATGCCGGATCGGTACGCACCCTCCTCCAGACCGGCGCCTTCGTCATGCCCGCCCTCTCACAAGCAAATCTTGTGGGGCTTACTCTATGGGGCGCCCCCTGGGCCAGGCTCCTCGGCTTCAGCTTCACCACGCTGACCTACTCCACCCTCTTTCTGGCGCTGTTGGGCCTTTTCGCTTTCTATGGGATCGCAAGGGTTCTAAATGTACCGGTCTGGGGTGCGCTCCTGGGAACAGGGCTGCTCTTCTTCAACCCTCTCTTCCTCCATCTCAGCTATAGTTTCATGACGGACGTGCCCTTCCTGGCGCTTGCCCTCATCGCCTGCTTTTGTTACCTGATGGGGCTGCAAGGAAACCAGGCTGCATGGCTGTGGATAGGCGGCTTCTTTGCGGGTTGGGCCTTTCTTGTCAGGCAGTTCGGCCTCTTCATACCGATTTCCTTCCTGGCATATCTGATGCTCGTGGGTTTGCTGGAGAGGAGGTGGCGCAGGCCTGAGATTATCGGCATGGTAGTCATGCCCCTCATAATCATAGTGGGCTGGTATATCTGGTCAAGAGGAACGCCACCTTCCCCGGCATCAGTTGAAGCTTCCAAGCAAACGGCTTCCTTTCTCTTCAAGCAAAACTGGCCTCTCATTTTCCTCACTCGCTCACTGACATTGCTACCGCTGGTCGGCCTCTTCGCCTGGAGTGCGATAAAGATACACCGCTCCCGATTATGGCTCGTTGCGGCGTGGGCTGTGCTGTTACTATGGCTCATCTACGGAGTGGCCGCCGCCGCACCGCCGGTGCAGATTATCGCACAGCCGTTCACTGCCTATATTGGTCCACTATCCTTACAGATGCCTCTGCAACTCTTCACCTTTGGCGTATGGGGCAGCATCTTGCGCGTGGAAGGCATAAACTTCTTCAACTATAGACAGGAGCCTATTTGGTCGAGCGGTGCGTGGTGGGCGCTCTGGGCGCTGGGCATGGCGCTGGCGGTACCACTGCTTGCCAAAGTGACTGAAGCCTTATGGGGGTGGCTCAAAGCGTTGTGCAAGCGGCCAGGTGCGCACCTGTCGCCCATTATGGGCTTTTATCTGGTGGGGCTGCTCACCTTTGCAGTCTCTGTAGGCTACCTGGCGGCGCTCTTCGACCGCTATGCTCTCGCCTTTATCCCTTTTGTAATCCTCTTCATAATACGCGGCTCGCGGGCGTGGGGGCGGGCGGCCTGGGCCTATTCGGTGGTAGCACTGGTTCTGATCGCAGCCTTCTCGCTCCTTGCCAAAGCTGATCAGGTTGACCACGACAACGCCCGCTGGCAGGCGGCGCAGTGGCTGAAAGCCAGGAGCGGTCGCCTGCACGCAGGCTACGATTGGGATAACTGGGTAGGCAATGTGAGCGCTGACTACGCAATCACCGATATTCTCGATCCCGGTTTCCGCAAAGAGCAAGAGTTCCCCTACCTCAGCAGGCTAGAAGGCTTCGTCACCCGCCAGGTGATAGCCGAGTCGAAAGCCAACATGCCTCCGCTCCCGCAACGATAGAAGTGAGTGCGTGGTCTTGACACTACGCACGCAGCGTTGTACCATGAAATGCCATCTGATTTCAGGCAAGGAGGTCAATGTGAGCGACCACCGGTATCCTTCGCAGCTTAATGCCGCACCTATCCCCTCAGGCAAGGACCGCCCTGGCTCCCTTGATATAGCCTGGAGACCCTCCCCTTTCTATGCGCAGAGGTCGCGCCTCGCCACCTTCATGCAGGAGCTTGGAGTGACCGGCTTTGAAGAGCTATTGAACAAAGCGGCAGCAGCGCCCGAATGGTTCTGGGGCGCGGTGGTGCAGAACCTCGACATACAGTTCTACACACCTTACACACAGGTGATGGACACCAGCCGAGGCTGGGAGTGGACTACGTGGTTCACGGGCGCACAGTACAACTATGTGCATGATGCCCTGGATAAGCGAGCAGCCGACCCGAACCAGCGCGACCGCCCCGCTATAATCTTTGAGGGCGAGGAGGGGGTTGTCCGTACTTTCACTTACGCGCAATTACATGCTGAAGTGTGCCGCTTCGCTAATGCCTTGCGCTCGCTTGGCATAGCCAAAGGAGACCGTGTGGGGCTGTACATGCCCTTCACCCCTGAGGTAGCTATCGCTATGCTGGCCTGCGGCAAGATTGGCGCTATTTTCATCCCGATCTTTTCCGGCTATGCAGCGCCCTCTATTGCCTCGCGCCTCAACGACTGCGGCGCGAAGGCGCTGGTCACCTCCGATGGCTTCACCCGGCGCGGCAAGCCCGTGCTGATGAAAGAGGTAGCTGACGAAGCGGTGAAGATGTCTCCCACGGTGCAGAAGGTAATTGTACATAGTAGACTTGGACGCACCTCCTTAGCAGGAGAACACCGGCCTTCTACAGCCTCACTCCCCTGGCAAGAGGGGCTCGACATCTGGTGGCACGACCTGGTAGAGGGGCAAAGCGACCGTTGCGAAAGCGTCCGTACTGACGCTGAAGACCTGTACATGATTATTTACACCTCCGGCACGACCGGCAAACCCAAAGGGGCGCAGCACGTCCACTGCGGCTTTCCGGTGAAGGGCGTACAAGACCTCGCTCATTGCTTTGACGTGCAGCAGGGTGACATCCTTTTCTGGTACACCGACATAGGCTGGATGATGGGTCCATGGGCGATCAGCGGCGCACTGATGCTGGGCGCGACACTCTTTATGTACGATGGCACACCCGACTACCCCCAACCCGACCGCCTCTGGGCAATGATTGAACGACATCGAATCACCCACCTCGGCATCTCGCCTACCGCTATACGCGCACTCATGTCGCAGGGGGAGGAGTGGGTGAGCAAGCACGACCTGTCATCGCTCCTCTTTCTCGGCTCCACGGGCGAACCCTGGAATCCCGCTCCCTGGCGCTGGTACTTCGAGCGCGTAGGAGGCGGTCGCTGCCCGGTCATAAATTATTCAGGCGGCACCGAAATCTCAGGTGGTATCCTCTGCTGCAACCCGCTCCTGCCGATAAAAGCCGCTTCCTTCAACGCACCTGTGCCTGGAATGGCAGCCGACGTGATAGATGATAATGGCGATCCGGTGCGTGGGGCTGTGGGCGAGCTTGCCCTGCGAGGCCCCTGGCCGGGTATGACACGCGGCTTCTGGGGCGACCCGAAGCGCTATGAGGAGACATACTTCTCGCGTGTGCCCGGCCTCTGGGTGCATGGCGACTGGGCGCAGATAGATGATGACGGCTACTGGTATATACTTGGCCGCTCGGACGACACTATCAAGGTTGCAGGCAAGCGCCTTGGCCCCGCAGAGGTCGAGTCGGCGGCTGTGAGCCACATCGCGGTGAGTGAGGCCGCCGCTATTGGCGTGCCTGATGCGCTCAAAGGTGAAGCTGTGGTGGTGCTTGCAGTGCTCGGCCCCGGCCACGAGCCTTCCGACAGGTTACGTGGGGAGATCACCGAAGCGATTGTCGCGCAGCTTGGCAAGAGCCTTGCTCCAAAGAAAGTGCTCTTTGTGAGCGAATTGCCTAAGACCCGCAACGCCAAAATCATGCGGCGAGTAATACGCGCCAGCTTCATCGGTGAGCCGCTTGGTGATATAACATCGCTGGAGAACCCTTCGGCGGTAGAGGAGATAGGCAGAGCACGGTAGCCCACTCCGCGTCAATCGTGAGTTATAAATTGGTGATAAGGATTTAGCATGAAATTAGTTTCATTTGATGTAGGGCAAGGGCAAACACACGTGGGAGTAGTGCGTGGAGAGCAGATTGTTGATCTATCAGTGTGGCTGCCGCAAACTGGTCGCCTGCGCGGGTTGCAGTTCGACATGGTGGGGTTGATAGCTCTGGGTGAAGAAGGATTCAATGCCGCAGATGAAGCGCTCGCGCAAAGCGAGCAGGCGCTCAGTGCGGTAGGAGCAGTCGCGCCACTCGACCTCGGTAAGTTGCGTGCGCCGATACCGAGACCCAGAAAGAACATCATCTGCCTGGGGCACAACTACGCGGAGCATGCCGCCGAGTCGCTCCGCGCACGTGGCGAGGACCCCGCCAAAGCAAGCTCCCGCTATCCTGCTATATTCACAAAAGCCCCTACTACCGTGATTGGCCCTTATGACAGTATACCGTTCGACCCGGAGGTAAGCTCAGAGATAGACTGGGAGACAGAGCTAGCTGTTGTGGTAGGCCGCACCGGTAAGAACATAACACGCGAGGAAGCCCCGGCCTACATCTTCGGCTACATGGCGCTGAACGACATCTCGGCGCGGGATATACAGTACAGGCAAGGCAACCAGTTCTTCAAAGGTAAAAGCCTCGATGGCTCATGCCCTACCGGCCCCTGGATAGTGACCGGCGACGAAATCAGAGAGAGTAACAATCTTGAGATTCAAACAAGAGTAAACGGCATCGAGAAGCAGCACGACAGCACCGCCTCTATGATAACCGACGTGCCCGGCATAATTGAGATGGTTTCCTTCGGCATGACAATAGAGCCAGGCGACATAATAGCCACAGGCACCCCGGCGGGCGTGGGCAACGGGCGCACTCCAAAAGAGTTCCTGAAACCAGGCGACACCCTGGAGAGCGAGATAGAGAAGATAGGGATGCTGAGGAACAAGGTAATGAACGTTTCACCTTTCACCTTTCACGAGTCCCAGGACAACCACAGTGTCAATTGAAAAGTACCAGTTTGTACGCGTTATGGGATCATTTGCGAGCGGCGTGACAGTTGTCACCGTTGCGGGGGCGGACGGCGTACCGAAGGGGTTCACCGCCAGCGCTGTTTCATCGCTGTCGCTTGAGCCACGAATGCTCCTAGTCTGTGTGAACCAGCGCTCAACCACGCTGGGGATAATCCAGGGAGCTGGGAGCTTCGCTGTGAATATCCTTGCCGCAAGCCAGCAGGATATCGCGCAGCAATTCACAATGCCGACAGACGAGCGCTTTATCGGGCTGCGCTGGCGGCCCGGCGGTGATACGGGCGCGCCAATAATTGACGGCTCGCTGGCCTATGCAGAGTGCCGCCTGGTAGACACTTGCAGGGGCGGCGACCACGTAATATTGATGGGCGAGATACTCTCCGGCGACGCTCATGACGCAGAACCTCTTCTCTACTTCAGAGGGCGTTACGGCAAGTACGAGTCGGTCGTTTCCCCTGTCGTTCACCCTGCCGACATCTGGGAAATCTGGTAAGCTCTAGCCGTAGAGCACTTTACAAACATTTTACCCTCAGTTGACACAACTTTGAGCACAACATCGTATAATAAGAGCAACGACGACAAGTTAGCTAACCAGGCCTTACCACAAAGTAGGGGCAAACAATCAAGAACTAACTTCAACAGAAATAACGGAGGGTATAAAGTCAATGAGACGACTTAAGACAACTTTGGGCATCGGTGCTGTCTCGATTAGCCTGGTGGCGCTCGGCCTCTTCGCAGGGCTTGCCAACGCGCAAACACCTGCTCAATCTCAGACCCCAACCTCAAGCAGCGCCCAGACAGGGCCTCACCCTGTGCGTTTGATTGGCAAGGTAAGCACAATTTCAGGCACCACCCTGACCGTCACAACAAAGAGCGGGGATGAGACAGTCAACACAGACGCCACCACCTGGATCGTGGTCAGCAAAAACAGCAAAGCTACACAGGGCACTTTAAGCGATGTGCAGTCGGGCAAGGAAGTGGTTGTAGCCGGTATGACCACAAACGACCCGAAGGTAGTGGATGCCCGTGTAATTACACAGGGAAACGCGCTAGGCTCTGCCGTTGCGGGTAAGAAGACCGCGCCCGGCCAGTTAGCTGGACGTGGCAACGGCAAGGCTGGAAGCTCTTTCCTCTCTGAACACATGGTCATCGGCACGGTGAAGTCGATCAGCGGCAGCACAATTACCCTTACAGGCCTGCGCGGCGAAGAGGTCGTAGTTAACACTACGAGCAGCACAGTAGTGCTCAACAACGGCTTTCAGAGCGTCAGCTCGCTGAAGGTTGGCGACAAAGTGCAGGTGCTCGGCCAGGCAGTGAAGGCAACCGCAGGCGCAGCAGCCACAACCCCAACACAGACGCCTTCGACCTCCAGCACCCCTTCCAAGGTGCCCGCCACACGCACAATAAACGCTTACGGTCTGCGCGTGGACAACTCGCAGACCCAGATCATAGTGGGCCGCGTGAGCGCGGTAAACGGCAACAGCATAACGCTGCAGACGCCACGTAACCGCAACGGTATTACCCTTACCCTCGATGGCAATACAGCCTACAAGTCGCTTGCCATCACAGCTGGGCAACCTGCGCTGAGCAACGCGGCGCAGTCCGACATCAAGGCAGGCAGCAACATACTGGTAGAAGGCACAATCTCGGCCAGTAACGCGAACAGCGCGACAGCCAAAGCCGTGATAATAATGCCGCAAGGCAAGGCCAGCCAGTAAGCAAAGCAGCCCCATGTCACAAGAAAAGGCCCTCCTCAAGTGGGCCTTTTCTCGTATCAAAAGGGGCAACAGTGCAGCGGTCGGGCTGCACTGTTGCCCCTTTTGATACGAACTTTATTCTCCCGCTTGCAACGCGGATGACACGGCTAAGGTATTGAGTAGTTGCCGGTCATCACTATTGGGCCTGTAGGCTTAGGCCCACCGGGAGCCGGCTCTATTGAGACAGCGAAGCCCACATAGTCCCGCAGGTTGCCCGAAGGCTGCACATCGCTGCGTGCAGTGCCTGCTGCATTTGAAGTAAATGTGCCCGCAGAGGCAGGAGCCGCGCCTGTCTGCGCCGGTAGAAGCCACAGCTCATATACTTCACCGGCAGGGAGCGGCTGCAAGCCGTTAGCCACCAGATACGCGCTGTTAGCTGATGGGTTAACAAAAGCCACAGCCGAGGCATTCTTCAGGTTGTCTTTGCCTTGAATCGCCACAGCAGTATAACCTGGAGGTATATTGAGGCGATTCTGCGCCGACCAGCCCCACCAACCTGCAAAGATCAGCAAAACGGCAGCCACGGCGGCGAAGACAGGCATCAGGTAACTGACCTGCTTCCTGGAAGCCGCAGCAGGCTTGCCTGGGGGGGCAGCCACACCAGCCTCACTCTCAGGACTTTGGTTTTCCAGCAGCCGCAAGCCGCCAGGAGCGTCCGCAACAGGCGGCTTGGTAGTTGCGGCCGTATCATGAGCGCTCACCTGTGGGGTAGAAGCAACCCGCGACATGAGGCGCGTCTTGTGCCCATTTGGAGGCTCTGCGGGCGGCACAGACGCGCCCAACCAACCGAAGATATCGGTATACTCACGTGCTATGGCTACGTGCCGTTGGCATTCGTTGAGGCTCTCTTCGAAGCTCAGGGCAGCGGCAGGCTCCATCGTGCCAAGCATGTAGTCTACCAGCTTTACTTCCCAATCATCTTTATTATTTGACGTTTGACGGTCCATAGTTTGCCTGACTAGCTCGGCAGCGCCCTTACTGGAAGCGGGCCGCTCTGGAGCAAAGATTATTTGCGTCATTTGCGATTGTAATTTTCCTTGTGATAACGTTTCAATACCACCACCAGCTATATGTACCTTGTTCAGGTGTGTGACATTGTGTATAGTAGCTCGCAATTTGTGACTTTTAATCTGCTAGCAAGCCATGTGACTCAAGCAGTACGCGCAGGTTCTGCAATCCTAGCCTTATACGTGTCTTGACCGTCCCTAGCGGCTGGTCCAGCTTCGCGGCAATCTCGCTCTGAGACAGGCCTCTGAAGTACGCAAGCTCAATTACCTGGCGTTGGTTCGCGGCGATTTGTTCTAAAGCCTCTCTGACAACACGCTGCTGCTCGCGAGTCCACGCCTGGTCGGCAGGGCCGGGGTCAGGATCAGCCTCGGTATTGAGCAAGCTGCCCGTCACAGGGTCATCAAGAGCCACCTCTGTGCGCGATCTACGCCTTAGCTCGTCTATGCACCTGTGGTGGACCAGGCTCAACAGCCAGCTGACAAACTTACCTTTTTCAGCAGAGTAGCTTCTCGGTTGATTCCAGAGCTTCAGGAATACCTCCTGTATAACCTCTTCGGCCACCCCAGCATCTCCAAGCATACGTAATGCTAATCCAAAACACTGCCGCACATAACGGTCGTACAGTTGTTCCAGAGCTGAGGCGTCACCATCTGCTACCCGCAGAACCAATTGATTGTCCGAGGCCTGTGATAGGTCCAACATTATGCTTTCCAAGAGGAGCAGGACAGTATCATCAGGGCGCAACTCAGTAGATACCAGACACTGTACGCTCATCAGCAAAGCGTTTGCCCTCACCTTCCTGGGTGTGTTGCTCCAGCGAGCCTAACCTATAGGAGCGAAGCGCATCAGTCTTACTGAGAATTACTTCCCATGAGAGTCCGGTGCATACAACGCCGCAACACTATCAGTTGGGCAAGACAAGCTTTCCGCGTTGCCTTACAATAAGCTTACGAAATTATAGCCTGATCAGATTTTATATTCAACGGTGCGCCCGCTGTGGGATTGCCCACGAGGAGCGGTATTAGCATATTCCTTGCCAAGAGAAAGTTTCGTCGGGATACTATAGTAGACGCAAAGCCGGAGCGCCTCAGATAAGGCTGCCTTCATAGCAGGATCGGTAACTGTTCAGAGTATGGGCTTGGGGGGCCGGCCAAGCCCCTGACGAGGTTACAGGGGTGATTAAAGCCCCCTCTCCCCTTCATGGGAGAGGGGCATGGGGTGAGGGCGGGTGAGGGCAGATGGCGCAACACCCGCACAGTTACCCCAAGAAGATTGCTCCACCCTAAATCTGAACACTTACCAGGATCGTGTCACCGTTCTACCAGGCCAAATTGTGTTATACTCGTGCCTGAACTCTATATAAAGTGGGGAGGAACGGCGGTTGGACCGAGAGAAGATAGAGGCCGCGATACGCAACATCCTGGAAGCGATAGGCGAAGACCCGCAGCGCGAGGGTCTGGTAGGTACCCCTCGGCGTGTAGCCGATATGTACGAAGAGGTCTTCGCCGGTCTTGCTACTGACCCGGGAGAATACCTGTCGGTCGGCTTCGAGGAACAGCATAAAGAAATGGTCATCCTGCGTGATATACCCTTCACGGCCATGTGCGAGCACCACCTGCTCCCTTTTACAGGCAAAGCGCACGTCGGCTATATACCGGCGGGCCGCATCGTCGGCCTCTCGAAGCTGGCGAGAGTAGTAGAGGGCTTCGCGAGGCGTCCCCAGCTACAAGAGCGCCTGACTTCGCAGATTGCTGACACCATAGTAGAGGCAATCAACCCCACAGGGGTAGGCGTGGTAATCGAGGCGCAGCACTTCTGCATGATCATGCGCGGCGTAAAGAAGCCCGGCAGCACAATGGTAACCTCGGCTATGCGCGGCCTTTTCAAGAATAACCCGCCAACCAGAGCAGAGTTCTTGCAATTCATTCGGGGAGTCAGAGATTAAGGACGGGCACGACGGAGCCTGCATCTCTCACCATCAACTATGCCAAGCCACGAGCACAAGAGCAGACCTGACAACAATGCACGCATCATCGGCAGCGATGAGCAGCTCCTGGCAGAGGAATTGGAGCGCGTTGGCGCGCAGGAGCCTGGCCGCGAGATCATGCAGCGCAAAGGCGCTTTCCTCCCTGTGAAGCTGGAAGGGTTGTCGTGCGTGGCGGCTAACGCCCTGAAGCAGGAGATGCTGGCGCGCGGCGGCGATTGTGCTGTGCACCGAGATTGCGCTACCCTTGAGAGAGACGAAACCACGGCGCTGCTCACCGGCACCCGCGCCCAGTACAACAGCCTCCTCGCCAAGCTACAGGAGCAGAGCTGGGGCTTACCCGACTTAGCACGGCAGATACAGGGTTTGCTCTGGAACCTCGATGCTGAACCGAAGCCCTGGAAAGTCGGGCAATATACACTCCCCCTTGCCAGGCGCACTTTCATCATGGGTATCATCAATGTGACAACCGACTCCTTCTCAGGCGATGCCCTCGGAGATGACGTAGAGGCGGCAGTGGCCCAGGCGCGGAGGATGGCGGCTGAGGGGGCCGACATTCTCGACGTAGGGGGAGAGAGCACACGTCCCGGCTCTGAACCTGTACCCTGGGAGGAGGAAATACGGCGTGTTGTGCCGCTGATAAAGAGGCTCGTGGCGGCGGATGGTGTGGCGCTGCCCATCTCTGTAGACACGAGAAGGGCCTCAGTAGCAGAAGCTGCGCTCGATGCAGGCGCGCACATCATCAACGATATAACGGGCCTACGCGACGACCCCGGCATCGCTGAGATAGTTGCAAAGAGAGACGCCGGGCTTGTGTTGATGCACATCCAGGGCACACCCCGCACAATGCAGCAGCATCCCCACTATGACGATCTGCTCGGCGAGGTGATAAACTATCTACGCAAAGGTATTAACAAAGCTGTAAGCGCCGGTGTGAAGAAAGAGCGCATTATAGTGGACCCCGGAATAGGCTTCGGGAAAACAACTGCTCACAACCTGGAATTGATCAGGAGACTGGGCGAGCTACGCTCGCTCGGTTGCGGTATACTGATAGGCACATCACGCAAAGGCTTCATTGGTAAAATCCTGGCGGAGACACAAGGCGGAGAAGCCCAGCCCGGGGCCGAGCGCGTCACCGGCACAGGCGCTACCCTGGCGATCAGCGTAGCCAACGGCGCCAACATTGTTCGCGTCCACGACGTAACCCAGGCAGTAGAAGTGTGCCGGATAGCCGATGCTATAACCAAATTATGAATTGGATTGCCGTAATTCATAATTGCTAATTCGTAGTTCCCGAGGGGAAAAGGGGGAGATTATGCCTGCCGAGGCAAAGGATACTACAGTTTACCTGGGGATCGGCTCCAATATGGGAGATCGGGAGGCCCAGATCGAAGCTGCACTGGCGGCTATCGAGCGTCTGCCTGTGACAAAGCTCTTGCGCAAGTCGCCCCTTTACGAAAGCAAAGCCTGGGGCGTTACCGATCAACCTGATTACCTTAACATGGTTATGGAACTCGAGACCAGACTCGATCCGCAAACTCTCCTGCGGCATTGCAAGAGTATCGAAGAGGCGCAAGGGCGAATTGATGGAGAAAAGTGGGGGCCGAGGCCAATAGACATTGATATCCTCTTATTCGGCTCCAGAAATGTCAGGACCCCCAGCCTGGTGGTGCCCCATCTTCATATGTGGGATCGCCGCTTTGTCTTGCAGCCCCTCGCCGACCTTGAGCCTGATCTCCCGACACCCGATGGCGCTACTCTGCGAAAGCTCCTGCAGAAAGAAAAAATAACCTCACAGGAGGTCAAGCCTTACGAGCCAGCTAGAAAGCCCGAAGATGAAAAAGAAGAAAAGTAAGCTCATATATCTGTGCCTGGCGTTCTGCGGCATCCTTCTACTCACTGTCAGCGGCCTTTCCGCCGCTCAAGGCGCGGGCAGTCAGTGGGCCAGGCTTGGTGCGCTGCCCGCAGGCGCGTGGAGTGTCACCCTCGACCCCTCTAACCCGCAGGCGCTTTATGTTCTTAGTGCGGGCGGCGTATCACGCAGCACTGACGGCGGAAATAGCTGGGCGAACTGCAACTCAGAGGCCCGTTCACTCCGTTTAGTGACCCCTCAGACGGGACAAGCAGGGCCTGCCAGCCTTTACGCAACCACAGCGCGCGGGCTGCGCCAGAGCGATGACGGCTGCGCTACCTGGAAGGACGTACCCACGCAGAATATATCGCCGAACGGAGCACACATACGCTGGCTAGCACCTTACCCGAACAAT
>DAHVFG010000055.1:0-17975 GCA_027317125.1 Chloroflexota bacterium
CTTGGTTCGACGTTGGCCTGGCAGATGCGCGTCTGGTACGACTCTTCAGTGGCGATATGGGTTTCGAGCGACACATAGTCACTCACCTTTACATCTCGGACGTTCTTGCCTCTTTCAACCACATCGCCGGAGCACTCGTGCCCAAAGATAAGAGGGGTCTTTATGCGTGCTTGCGCCCAGGCGTCCCAATTGTAGATATGAAGGTCTGTGCCACATATGGTGGAAGCGCGTACCTTGACCAGTATATCATCGGGGCCGATTTGGGGGATAGGGGCTTCAATCAGTTCCGCGCCCGCTTCAGGCCGTATCTTGCACAGAGCGCGCATAGTTTCAGGCATAATATTAGTTCCTCCTCAACGAGTTATGCTACAACGGCGTAGCCTGCTTTGGCGCTTGACACCGCCTGCCTGGTGGATGATCCAGTATAACATACAGCTTCCCGTCTGGCGGCAGAATCGGCTCCCGCCGCACGCGGTATGACCACCAACGGCAAGTGGTAGCCGCTATTTCCTATTGACACGCTGATTATAACAGGCATATGCTGGGTTGTAGCTGTGTCCAGTGGTCAGTTATCGATTCCGGGTGACCACTGACCTGGAAATATATAGATGCCTTTAGCCCGATGCGCGGGGGGATTGTAATCCTGTGCTCACTCAGGTGTTAGACCCCTCCAGTTATACCCTGAGCTTATACTCTATTCCTACCTTCGTGACAGCAGTAGCCATTCTGCTTCTCGGGCTACTGGCGCTTGCGCGTGAGCGCGTTTCCCGCGTCACGGTTTCCTTCGCATTGGTGACGCTGGCCGCGGGCCTGTGGCTCTTCTGCTTCTCCTGGGTCTATTCTTCAGTTAATCCGCGTGTAGCGCTCTGGTGGATTGAGGCGGGCTATCTGGGCGTGCCCTTCATTCCATCTTCTATATACTACTTTACAGTCTCAGTGCTCGGTACGTACGAAGAAGATAAGAAGCTTGTTGCTGCGAGCTGGCTCACCTCCGGCTTCTTCTCTATTCTAACTATCGCTTCTAACAGCCTCGTAACGGGCGTATATCATTACTCCTGGGGTTACTATGCAAAATACGGCTGGGTAGCGACTCTCTTCCTTACATACTTCACAGCCATGCTCCTGCTCAGTATGTATCGCTACATAGCCGCTTACCGCACGGCCCAACCCGGCGTCTACAGACTCAGGATTAAGTGGTTGGTGATCGCTTTCGCCATAGGTTATGCAGGCTCTGTGGATTACATTCCCGCTTACGGAGTGCCTCTTTATCCCTTTGGATACCTGCCGATCCTGGGCTTCCTGGCGGTTTCGGTCTTTGCTGTCTGGAAGTACCGGCTGGTGGACATTACTCCCGCCTTCGCCGCCAGGCAGATCATTGAGACGATGAACGACGCACTTATTGTCTATGACCCCCAGGGGTTTATAAAGCTGGCGAACCGCGCAGCGGGCGAGCTCCTCGGCCACGCCAGAGAGGACCTGATCAACACACGGGTGACCGATCTCGTTGAAAGCTCTTTCTTCACAGGGCTGCGCGAGCAGCTCCATAGGGATGGAAAGGTGCACAACTATGAGACGGCTTACCGTCTTGAGCATGGTGTGCTCAGCTTTCTGAGCCTGTCGGCTACTGTGATGAAGAATGAGCATGGCGAGGCCATTGCCACTCTCTGTATTGCTCGCGATATTACTGAGCGAATTCAGGCTCAAGAGCGTCTGCAACGCCAACTGCAGCGTGTAGATGCTCTTCACAATATAGATGTGGCAATCACCTCCAGCCATGACTTACCTGTTACTCTCGACGTGATACTTGATCAGGTAGCTTCCGAGCTGCACGTGGACGCCGCTGATGTCCTCCTTCTGGACCCTTATACACAGACCCTTGAGTACACCGCCGGGCGTGGCTTCCGCTTTGATGAGACCCCGCAGCCCCGCCAGCGACTTGACGACAGCTACGCCGGTTGGGTGGCGCTGAATCGCCAGACGCTGCGGCTGCCGGAGGTCTCCCAGGGGGGCTTCCCATTGCCCCCAGGCTTTGTTTCGTACTGTGCTGTGCCATTGCTGGTGAAGGAGCAGGTAAAAGGGGTGCTGGAGGTCTTTCACCGCTCTCCTCTTGAAGCTGATCCTGAGTGGCTTTCTTTCCTGGAGGCGATTGCTGGGCAGGCGGCGGTTGCTATTGACAACGCCGAGCTTTTCGAGCAGCTTCAGTGCTCCAACAGCGAGTTGGTGCTGGCCTATGACAGAACCCTCGAGGGTTGGTCGCGCGCCCTGGACTTGCGTGACAGGGAGACCGAGGGGCACACCCAGCGCGTCACTGAGATGACTATGCGCCTGGCCCGCACTATGGGCATTGGCGAAGGCGATCTGGTGCACATGCGGCGCGGCGCTTTGCTACATGATATTGGCAAGGTTGGCATTCCTGACGCTATCTTGCATAAGCCCGGGCCTCTCACTGATGACGAGTGGGAGATCATGCGCCGCCACCCGTCATATGCTTACGACCTTTTATCTCCTATTGCTTTTTTGCGCCCCGCTCTCGATATTCCATATTGCCACCACGAAAAGTGGGACGGCTCCGGCTACCCGCGCGCTTTGAAGGGTGAGAAAATCCCCCTCTCGGCTCGCATCTTTGCTGTTGTGGACGTCTGGGATGCCCTCTGCTCGGACCGACCTTACCGGCGGGGTTGGCCGCAGGAGAAGGTGCTCGACTATATTAGCTCCCTCTCCGGCGCCCACTTCGACCCTGAAGTGGTGGCTGCCTTCGGCGCTGTTATGAATCGTGAATTTCTTACCGCCGCAGGCCGAATCAGCAATTACGAATCGCTGTAACCTAACTCGCCGCTCGTAACTCCGCCGCAGGCCGCGAGCCGCTACCGCTCGCTCCTCACCCACATCTGGCTTTTATCAGCTATGATTTCTATAGCGCCGTTGAGGTCGGTACGGAGCACTTTTGCGCCGGCTTTTTGCAGCGCCTGAAGGGTTTGGGACGTTGGATGCCCATAGCTGTTCCCTGCTCCTACCGAGATAATCGCTACCTGGGGCTGCACCTGCGAGAGAAAAGGGGCCGAAGATGAGGTGCTACTGCCGTGATGCCCCACTTTCAGCACCTGCGCTGGAAGCTCAGAGGTCTCGCGGCGCACCATCTCACCTTCGGCCTCCACCTGCGCGTCCCCTTCGAGCAGAATATTCTCCCTGCCGTAGCTCAGCTTCATCACGATAGAAGTGTTGTTGAGACCCCCGCCTTTAAGCTCCGCAGCAGCATCAGGAGTAGCAGGGCTGAGCACGCGCAACGATAGATCAGGCTCGCCTTGAAAGCTAATCTCCTCACCACTGCGAGCATAGTGTACAGCCACTGCCCGATCCTTGAGGGTCCGAAGCCACTCCTCCTGTGTGCGAGTTGTGGGCGTGAAGGCGGTTTCTACCACCTCATCAACACGGTAGCGCCCCAGGAGGTCTACCAGCCCGGTCAGGTGGTCGTCGTGAGGGTGAGTAAGGACCACAAGGTTGAGATTGCGTTGCCAGAAAGGAAGCTCCTTGCCAACGCCGTTGAGAAGGGGCGTAGCGCCAGGTCCACCGTCGATGAGAGCCGTATTACCGCGTGGGGTGCGAAGGAGAATCGCATCCCCCTGCCCAACATCCAGCACCCACAGATGGAGCCGCCCATCAGGTCGTTGCGAGGCCACCAGCAAAAGGAGCAAGATTGCGGCCGGAGGAAGGAGCAGACTCCATAAAGGCACTGTCGCGCTCGCTAAGCTGTTAGAGGCGCTACTCATATCGCGCTGCTCTCACCCTCCCACTTCGTGGAGTTACGAATTACGCGTCGCTCCGCAGCAATTAGCAGCTCATAATTCATCGCTCCGCCCCAGTCGGGCTCCCGCTCGCCGCCTCTTCTTCGTGCTCGGTTGGCTGGCCTTTGAGGAGCCAGGCGATGAGAACCGCAAGCAATGAACCCGTTAGCGGCGCTACAATATAAATCCAGGCTGCGCTGATATTACCGCTGATGATCGCCGGGCCAAGAGAGCGAGCGGGGTTCATCGATGCCCCACTGATCGGGTCAGCAAACAAGCCACAGAAGGCGATTGTCGCACCAACCGCAATCCCGGCGTTGGGGCCGACCACCTTGCTGTCAGTGGCGGTTCCAATGATAACGCTCACAAGGAAAGTGGTAAGAATCACCTCCATGACGAAAGCGGGAATATCCCCGTAACGCGGGAGAGTTGCGCCCAGGTGTCCTGCTTCGCCGAAAAGCAGGCGCAGCACCTCGGCGGCAAAGAGGGCCCCCGCAAGCTGAGCCAACCAGTAACCGGGAACTCGATACCAGTTGAAAGCGCCACGCAGCGCGAACGCCAGGGTAACAGCGGGGTTGACATGCGCCCCCGATATATCACCCAGGGTGTATATCATCGCCATTACAGTAAGCCCAGGAGCTAACACCCTTGCCACATAGCTTACTTCTCCGCCGCTCACCTGCGCTATGACGATAGCTCCGGCGGCAACAAAGGTAAGGGCGAAGGTGCCAAAAAGCTCCGCCAGCAGAGACCTTGCCTCATCGAGCGGCCCGGCTTGCGTAGGCGGAGAGCTGCCCTCCTTTGCTTCGAGGCGAGGCTGATCGCGCTTCATGGGATTAGAATACCAGGAAGAGTCCACCTTGACAATATCATCTTCTTGCAGGTATGCTAGCAGCGACAACAGTAAATACGATAAGACTTTGAGCAGCATTAGTAGCCAGCAAAGCGAGCCTACAGAGAGCCGGAGAAGGTGCAAGTCCGGCGTCCGCGCGGCAGGTGAATGGAGCTGGGAGTCGCATACCGAACAACTGTTTAAGTAGGCTATGCCGGACACTCCACCGTTACCAGGGAGCGAGGTATCAGCGCTTGCAAACCGCACCACAGCACGACGGCAAAGGCGGGTCGCAACGCGGTATCTGCTGAGCGTCGCTGAAGCGCATGCTGATGCGGCGGAACAAGGGTGGCACCACGAGGATTGAGCTTCCTTCGTCCCTTACGACGAAGGAAGCTCTTTGATTCCGGCCCCCTTCCCGCCTGCGGCGGAACGATTGGAGGAACCCTTGCCCGAAGCTTATTTGATAGGCCACGACGCGTTCCGCGCACTGGCAAACGAGCATGCGACTCGATATGAAGGCAGCGCTATGCCTTACACGCTCATCAGTCGGCAGATACCGGCAGACCTTGACACCCCCGTCTCTGCCTTGCTCAAAATAAGAAATGGCGACTATTGTTTCCTGCTAGAGAGCGTAGAGCGTGGAAGCCAGGTTGGGCGCTATTCATTCCTGGGCACAGACCCGCACCAGGTGCTCACCTCTAAGGATGGTCTGCTGAAAGTTGAGCGGCTGGGTGGCGTAGCAGCCGCCGCCCACTCAACGCAGCACACCTCAGGTGACCCCCTTGCTGAACTTGAGGCGCTCACTTCGGCGCGGCGGATCATTACACCTCCTGGGGCGGAGTTTCCACGCTTCTCCGGTGGGGCGGTTGGTTACGCAGGTTATGAGGTCGCCTCCTCTCTTGAGCCGGTGAAGCGCGCAGCTAATGACCCGCTCGATTTACCCGATCTGGCCTTCGCTTTTTATGACACCCTCATCGTCTTTGACCATGTGCAGCGCACGGCCCAGCTTTGCACCCTGGCACCCCTAACCTCCGAAGCAGACCGCGAGTACAGGCAGGCGATCAGCAGGATAGAAGGGGTCATGCAGCGCCTCCGACGCATTACGCCTGTTACGGGTGCGAGCACAGGTCAAGGCGCGGCTAATAGCGCTCGCACTCCTCCATCCAGCTCGCCCGTCCGGAGCAACTGTACTCAGTCCGACTTTGAAGGGCTCGTAGCAGAGGCAAAAGAGTATATCAGCGCGGGTGACCTCATCCAGGTGGTGCTGTCACAAAGATTTGAGAGGAATACCTGCGCCAGCCCTTTTAACATCTACAGAGCTTTGCGCATGGTGAACCCTTCCCCTTACATGTTCTTCCTGCAATTTGGCGAGCTTTATCTTATTGGCGCATCACCCGAAATGCTGGTACAGGTGCAGGGAAGCAAGGTTTCTACCCACCCCATCGCCGGCACTCTCCCCCGCGGTGGCGATAGGGAGGAGGACCAACGGCTAGAGCAAGAGCTTCTGAATGATGAGAAAGAGCGCGCAGAGCACTTGATGCTGGTCGATCTTGGGCGCAACGATATCGGGCGGATCGCCAGGATCGGCAGCGTGAAAGTGCCTCGCTTCATGCAGGTAGAGCGTTATTCGCACGTCATGCACCTGGTCTCTGAGGTCGAAGGGGAACTCAGAGGCGACCTGGGGCCAGTTGACGCCATGCGCTCCTGCTTCCCTGCCGGTACAGTATCAGGGGCACCTAAAGTGAGGGCGATGCAGATTATATCCGAGTTAGAGCGCGACAGAAGAGGTCCATACGCAGGAGCAGCAGGATATATCGGCTATGATGGTAACGTGGATACTGCAATCACGATCCGCACGGTGGTGCTCAAAGGTGGCAGAGCCGCGGTGCAGGCAGGAGCGGGGATAGTGGCCGATAGCGTGCCCGCAAGTGAATACAAAGAGACAGAGCACAAGGCACGCGCACTCCTCTCGGCTATAGACCTCGCCGAAGAGATCGAGCAGAGCGAGGGGATACGGAATTATCAATTATGAATTGTCTACGGTTCTAATTGCGGTGCTCTAATTCATAACTCACGATTGATGCATCACCGATCCTCACTTGTACCTGAGAAGACGAAGTACCAGCAGAAGCATGAGGCATTTCGTGCCTGGAAATATAGTTATGCATCCATCGTAACTCGTAATTCATAATTCCATCAAAGGTGGGAAGAGGAGTTAAACAATATGATAGTGCTTCTAGACAACTACGACTCTTTTACTTACAACCTCTACCAGTATCTTGGTGAGCTAGGCGCGGAGGTTAAAGTAATACGTAACGACGCGGCTACTGTCGCACAGCTAGAGACGTTAAAGCCTGAGGGGTTGGTGATTTCCCCCGGGCCTGGTGCGCCTGACAGCGCGGGGGTTTCTGTGCAGGCTATTGCTGCCTTCGCGAGCCGCATACCCGTGCTGGGCGTCTGCCTGGGTCACCAGTGCATAGGCCAACTGTACGGCGCGAGCATAGTGCGCGCTCCCGAACTGCGTCACGGCAAAACATCAGATATATATCACACAGGCAAAGGGGTTTTTGGTGGCCTGCCCAACCCCTTTGCAGCTACCCGCTATCACTCGCTTATAGTTGATGCTGTCACTTGCCCGCACGATCTGGAGGTTACAGCATGGACAGCGGACGGCCTCATCATGGGCTTGCGCCACAGGAGCCTGCCGGTAGAAGGCGTGCAGTTTCACCCGGAGTCGATGATGACGCGCAGCGGCAAGGCTCTCCTCGGCAACTTCCTTGCGCAAGTCGCCGCTACAAGGGCAATCTTGATGTAACTGTTCAGATTTAGAGTGTAACAAAGTTCAAGAGGTACCTATGAGCCGCACTCACCTCCCCTCACCCCCAACCCCCTCTCCCACAAGGGGAGAGGGGGCTATATCCCTGGCACTCCCCAGCAACAAAGCCCCCTCTCCCTTCGTGGGAGATATACTCCCCAGCAACAAAGCCCCCTCTCCCTTCATGGGAGAGGGGGTTGGGGGTGAGGGTGCGTTGGGGGTGAGGATAGGTGGTATACACCCCTTGACAATTGCTCCACCCCTATCCCGAACACCCACATCCTGATCCGCTCTTGATATTGGCAGAACTATTTGCTACAATAGAGCAAATAACTACGAGGAGCCGGAATGGCGACGTTCGCAGCACAACGGAAGAGAGATGTTCAGAGGGGCAGTGCCTGTAGCACAGACTTGTGCTGTGGCACCTGCACATCTACCTGCGAATATGGCAACCGCTATTACTGGTGGTATTATCCTGTATCAACCAGCCGTTGCCACGCACCAGGAAAACTCCCCTAGCACTCTAACCGAATAAAGATTAGCATTGGACTATAAAGAGCGTGGCAAAAGCCCACGCTCTTTTTGTTTGGCACAGGAAGGAGGCCAGATGGATAGAGAAGCGAACAACCGACAGGCGCAGATTATCTGCCGCGGCGTGCGCGGAGCTACTCTGGCGCTGGCGGACAGCCGTGAGGAGATACACTCGGCCACCACCGAGCTAATCGAGGCTATACTCGCCACAAATGGCATCCACCCGGACGACCTGGCAAGCGCATTTTTCACCACAACCCCTGACTTGCACTCAGCCTTCCCAGCGGAGGCGGCAAGGCACATGGCAGGCTGGGAGTACGTGCCGATGATCGGAGCTACCGAGATGGATAAGCCGGGCGCGCTTACCCGTTGCATAAGAGCGCTGCTTCATTGGAACACCACCAAGGGGCAAAAGGAGATAAGGCATATTTACCTCAGAGGCACCGAGTCTTTACGCGCTGATGATACTGCGCAGGCCAAAACGCTACGCTGAGACGGGCAAAGCGTGGTAGTGAAGAAAGGAAGTAAATCGGATGATAGTAGTTATGCGGATGGGGAGCGGCGCTGCCGAGGTCGGTGGCGTGATAGAGCGAATATGCGAGCTTGGATACAAACCCCACGTATCCAGTGGCGCTGAAAGGGTGATTATCGGTGTTATCGGCAATGATCGCCCGCTCGACCCGGAGCACTTTATTTCGCTGGCGGGGGTGGAGAAGGTAGTGCCAATACTACAGCCGTACAAGCTGGCGAGCCGAGATTTCCAGCCTACCGACACGGTTATACGTGTAAACGACGCGCTGATAGGCGGCAAAGGGATAACCTTCATGGCCGGGCCGTGCTCGGTAGAGAGTAGAGAACAGACCTTCGAGGTCGCCCGGCAGCTCAAAGAGATGGGCGTCAAGATCATGCGTGGGGGCGCCTTCAAGCCGCGAACCTCTCCATACAGCTTTCAGGGGCTCGGTGAGGAGGCTCTGCATATCCTCGCCGACGTGCGCGAAGAGTTGGGCATCTCCATTATCACAGAGGTAATGGCTCCTGATGAGGTGGCGCTGGTGGCACACTACGCCGACATATTGCAGATAGGCACGCGCAACATGCAAAACTACCGTCTGCTGGAGGAGGTAGGGCGGCAAAGCAAGCCCGTGCTTATCAAGCGCGGCATGAGTTCCACAATAGAGGAGCTACTCTTGGCCGCTGAGTATGTCCTTTCCCAGGGCAACACTCAGGTAATGCTTTGCGAGCGCGGGATTCGCACTTTTGAAAAGGCTACACGCTCTACCTTCGACATAAACGCCATACCTGTCCTCAAGTCCCTTACCCACTTGCCGGTGATCGCCGATCCCAGTCACGGCACCGGACGTTGGGACCTGGTGACGCCCGTCTCCCTTGGAGCTATCGCGGCCGGTGGTGATGGCCTGCTTATCGAAGTACATAGCCACCCGGAGCACGCAAAGTCAGACGGGGGACAGTCGTTGCGCCCTGACAAATGCCGCCAACTCCTTGAAGACCTCAGTAGAGTAGCGGCAGCTGTGGGCAGAAGGGTTGACCTGGCAGATGGGGTGTCAGCGCCGGCGCTGGCTAACGCCGTTGGGGTAAAGGTCAATGCTGCTTAGCGAGGCAACTGTCACAATAGTGGGGCTGGGGCTTATGGGCGGCTCCCTTGCCCTTGCTCTGCGGGGTAAATGCGCTATGGTGCTTGGCGTCGCCCGCAGGCCCGAGCTCGCGGAGCTTGCAGTAAAAACCGGTGTGGTTGACGCCGCTTACTGCGATTTGCGCTCTGCCGCAGCGCAAGCCGATTTAGTGGTGCTGGCGACGCCCCTGTTGCATATACTCTCCTCCATACCGGAGGCCGCCGCCTTCATGCGGCCAGGCTCGCTCCTTATGGACCTGGGCAGCGCCAAGGCACAGGTGGTCGAAGCTATGAACGCTATTCCAGTGGCGATAGCCGCCGTCGGTGGCCACCCGATGTGCGGCAAAGAGATCGGAGGGCTGGAAAGCGCCGATCCTTCCCTCTTTTGCGGTGCGACCTTCGTCCTCACGCCGACCAAGCGCACCACAGGCGCCGCGCTGTCGCTGGCTCATGAGCTTGTAGCCGCAACTGGCGCACGCCCTCTGGCCCTCCGTGCCGAGCAGCATGACCGCGCCGCCGCCGTAGTAAGCCACCTCCCCTATCTTCTGGCCGCTTCGCTTGTACATGCCGAAAAAGAGGCGAACAGCCACGACCCTGCGGTCGGTATGCTGGCGGCGAGCGGCTTCCGCGACACCACTAGGCTCGCCGCCAGCCAGGTGGATATGATCCTCGATACTCTGCTAGCCAACAGGATGCCGGTTGAGGCAGCCCTGACCCTTTTTGACGAGAAGCTTGCCCAGGTAAGAAGCCTATTGGACAGCCCGGACGCCTTACGTGGCTTTCTGACAGACGCGCAACGCCAGAGAAGGGGGATGTTTACGTGACGATAGCGCAGGCGCCAAATACCCTCACCATGCATAGTGCGCAAGGTGGGCTGCGCGGCCTGGTAGAGGTGCCGGGTGACAAGTCTGTCTCCCATCGCGCCGCCATATTCGGGGCGATAGCCGAAGGCTCAACATCTATTCGCAACTTCCTACCTGCTAACGACTGCCTCGCCACTTTGGAGGCGATACGCGCTCTTGGCGTGCAGGTAGAATACAGCCCTGAGACCGTGCTTGTGCATGGGGTTGGTTTGCGCGGCCTTCGGGAACCGTCAGGACCTTTGGATTGCGGCGGGTCGGGCACAACTATGCGCCTCCTGGCAGGTCTACTTGCGGGTCAGCCCTTCTACAGCATCCTTGCGGGAAACAACCAGCTGAGCCGCAGGCCAATGGATAGGGTGACCATGCCATTGCGCCGGATGGGGGCTACTATACTGGGGAGAGAGCAGGGCAGATATGCGCCTCTCTCTCTCATGGGTGGGGACCTCGAATCCATCAGATATGAGATGCCTGTAGCGAGCGCCCAGGTGAAGTCAGCGATCCTGCTGGCGGGGTTATTCGCGCAAGGCGTTACAACTATAGTGGAGCCTGTGCCCAGCCGAGACCACACCGAGCGCATCCTGGCCGCGATGGGCGCTGTGCTGCGTACAGAAGGTAACCAGGTTGAAATCCAACCCTCAGAAGCTCTTCATCCCCTGGATATTCGCGTGCCGGGCGATCTGTCGTCCGCAGCCTTCTTGCTCGCGGCTGCCGCTGTTGTGCCCGGCTCTGAAATAACGATACCGGGTGTAGGAGTGAACCCCGGCAGGACTGGTATTCTCCATGCGCTACGGCGGATGGGGGCCGACCTGCGCTTGCATAATGAGCGGCTGGACAATGGGGAGCCGGTCGCTGACCTGACGCTTACGTACACCCCGCTAAAGAGCGTTAACATACTCCCTGAAGACGTGCCCAGCATGATTGATGAGTTGCCCGTCTTATCAGTAGTCGCCACACAAGCAGAGGGTATTACTGAGATAAGGGGCGCGGCGGAATTGCGGGTGAAAGAGACCGACCGGATAGCCACAACAGTAAGCGAGCTGCGGCGCATGGGTGCGAGCATCGAGGCGCTGCACGACGGCCTCATCGTCCAGGGCCCCACACAGCTACATGGTGCGCGGGTGAGTAGCCAGGGAGATCACCGCCTTGCCATCTCTCTTGCCATAGCAGCGCTGGTGGCGGAAGGTGCGACAACAATTGAGAATACCGCCTGCATAGACGACAGCTTCCCCGGCTTTGAGGCGGCACTAACCACCTTGCTGCGAGGGCGTCACAGATGACTGAAGCAGAGAGAGAGGTCACTCAGGCGACGAAACCAGTCGGCTTGATAGGCTATCCGGTGGAGCATAGCCTGTCGCCCGCCATGCACAACGCCGCCTTCGCGAAGTGTGCACTCGACTACCGCTATCTGCTTCTGCCCGCCGCGCCGGAGGAGTTTCCGGCTGTTGTGCAGAGCTGTATCGCCCACGGCTTCGTCGGGTGGAATGTGACGGTTCCACATAAAGAGCGGATGATCTCCTTCCTCGACGAGGCCAGCAATGAAGTTGTAGCTACGGGCGCATGCAACACAGTTCGTGTTGAGGCTGGCAGGCTGCTCGGCTTCAACACCGACATAGCCGGCTTCATGCAGGGACTTGAGGAGGCTGGCGGCATACCTGATGGGTCCAAAACGGTAGTATTGGGCGCCGGCGGTGCGGCACGCTCGGTGGTGAAAGCTCTGACGAGCGGCGGCCACGAAGTGCATATACTCTCACGCATGGTGGCGCAGGCGACCTCCATTGGCCGGGGGTTGAATGTGACCCAGCACGCTCAAATTGCGTACGGCACGCTCGATAGAGCAGCATTGGCTAGCGCGCTCCCCGATGCTGCTCTACTTGTAAACTGCACCCCCGCCGGTATGTGGCCCCATGTCGAGCAGAGTCCCTTGCCCGACGGCATACTTCTGCCGCAGCGGCTGTTGGTGTACGACCTGGTTTACAGGCCGAGGCCAACGCGCCTCCTTCAGCAGGCGGTAGCCTCAGGATGTCGCACGCAGGATGGCCTTGCCATGCTCGTCCACCAGGGCGCGGCAGCGTTTCGGCTATGGACAGGCGGAGAAGCGCCCCTTGACACGATGCGAGAGGCGTGTTGCTCAGCACTCGCCGCAGGAAGAAGATAGGAGACGAAGAATGGCACATAGATTTCTAACGGGCGGGGAGTCCCATGGGCCTTGTTTGACGTTAATAGTGGAGGGCTTTCCGTCAGGGCTGCCGTTATCCCCCGACGAAGTCAACCCCGACCTGGCGCGCAGGCAGGGCGGCTACGGGCGTAGCGGTCGCCAGCACATCGAGCGCGACGAAGCCCACTTTTCAGGTGGGGTCGAAGCGGGGCTGACTACCGGTGGGCCTATCGTGATGCAGATAGCCAACCGCGATTACGCGAACTTCATAAAAAAGGAGCGCCCCCGCATGACCTCTCCCCGACCGGGGCACGCCGACCTGGTGGGGGCGGTAAAGTACAGGCTCAACGATATGCGCACTGCCCTGGAGCGGTCCAGCGCCCGCGAAACCGCGGCCCGCACTGCTGCCGGCGCTCTGGCAAAGCAGCTGCTGTCCCACTTCAACGTGCGGGTCGGCAGCTTCGTCACTGAGATTGGCGGCGTAATGGCAGACGTGCCAGACCTTTTATCGCCCGGACAACTATCCGAAGCCGCAGAGGAGTCACCCGTTCGCTGCCCCGACCCCCAGGCTACCGAGGCAATGAAGGCGCTTATTGACAACGCTCGACGCAGAGGAGACACCCTGGGAGGGGTCTTTGTTGTCTGGGCAACGGGGCTGCCTGTGGGCCTGGGCAGCTACGTGCACTGGGACCGCCGCCTTGATGGTCTGCTGGCTCAGGCGGTGATGAGCATCCAGGCTATCAAGGGGGTAGAGATAGGTGAGGCATTTGAGAACGCCCGCATGAATGGCCGAGATGTTCACGACCAGATATACACCGGAGACAATGGCCCTGAGAGGCACACTAACCGCGCGGGTGGCCTTGAGGGTGGCGTAACTAATGGGCAGCCGCTCATAGTGCGTGCAGCTATGAAGCCGATCTCCACTACTATTAACCCGCTGCAAACGGTAGACATGGCAACGGGTGAGCAGACCACCACGCAGTACCAGCGTTCCGACTTTTGTGCTGTGCCTGCTGCCGCTGTGGTCGGTGAGGCTATGGTAGCCTGGGTGCTGGCTGATGCCCTGCACGAAAAGCTGGGCGGCGACAGTCTTGATGAAATGCGCGAGCGCTTCCCACTCCTCTCCACCGTAGCGAAGATGCGGCTATGAGCGAGCGTATACCCCCTAACCTGGCGCTCGCGGGCTTCATGGGCACAGGCAAAAGCACCGTGGGCGCGCTCCTCGCCCGGCGTATGAATTGGAGATTTGTAGACACCGATGCGCTCGTCGAGCGCCAGGCGGGTATCTCTATCAGTGAGATCTTTGCCACACAGGGCGAAGCGGCATTTCGCTTACTCGAGCGACGGGCCTGCCTCTACGCCGCCCGCCAAAGCTGTGTCGTAATCAGCACCGGCGGCGGAGCGCTGCTGGATATGGAGAGCAGAGTTGCTCTTGAAGGTAGCGCGGTGATAGTACTGCTCTCCTGTGAGAGTGATCTGCTGGCCGCAAGATTGCAAGGCTCTGCTTTGCGCGGTGAGAGACCGATGTTAGCAGAGAGGTTCACCCAAAGAATAGATGAACTACTCAAGGCGCGAGAGCCGCTCTATTCTTCTATCCCTTTGCAAGTAGATACCACTCGCCTTGCTCCCGAGGGAGTTGCAGACCTCGTGCTGAACCTTTACATGCAAGCATCTCAAGATAGGAGACAGGCATGCACAATCTGAAGCCGGCGCCGTCTGAAACTCGCCTTACTGTCTCTGCGCCCGACGGAGAGTATATTGTTGTGCTTGGTCACGCTTTACTGGAACGATTAGGAGAGCTAGCAGGCAAAGAGGGCCTGGGGCGCAAGGTGGTGGTGGCGACCGATACCAACGTTGCTCCTCTATACGCCGATGTAGTCTTATCCTCGCTGGCGAATGCGGGCTTTGAGCCTTCTTTAGCGTTGATGCAGGCCGGCGAAGCGCACAAAAACTCCGATTCGGTGAACGTCTTCATAAACCACTTCCTGAGCGCAGGAGTTGATCGTAGCGGCTGGATCATCGCCCTGGGGGGCGGTGTAGTGGGCGACACGGCGGGGTTCGCCGCTGCTATCTACATGCGCGGTCTCCCTCTCGTGCAGGTCCCTACCACCCTGCTCGCTATGGCCGACTCCAGCATCGGGGGCAAGGTGGGCGTGGACCATCCCAACGGCAAGAATCTCCTCGGTCTCTTCAAGCAGCCACGCCTGGTGATCGCTGACCTGGATACTCTGGCAACATTGCCTGCCGAGCAGCTAGCCTGTGGCATGGCCGAGATAATCAAGGCGGGCATTATCGATGACCCCCCCCTTTTCGCCCTTATCGAAGAGTGCGATCTCAGCTCGCTTGATTACAGGCGTGCGCTCTATAACGCGATCCTCGTCAAGCGCCGGATAGTAGAGCAAGACCCATACGAAAAAGGTGTGCGTGCGTACCTCAATCTGGGCCATACATTCGGGCACGCATTTGAGAAATGTACATGGTATAACAGATTGCACGGGCTCGCGGTAGCTCAAGGCACTGTAGTGGCGTTCCGGCTGGCCGAGAAGCTCGGCCTGTGCCACATGGCAGAGAGGGCGCGACTTGAGCATATGCTTGAGAGGTGGGCGCTTCCTACGCGTTGGGGTGCGCCCGACCTGGCGTACCCGGAAGCAATCGAACAAGTATGGAGCGCCATGTCCACCGACAAGAAGCGCCAGGATGGGCAGCTGCGCTTCGTGCTGCCAGAGGTTATTGGCAAAGTTCGTATCGTGAACGACATTCCAGAGGCTACTGTAAAGAGCGTGCTGGCAGAGCTACAATGACACCGGAAACAGAGATTAACCCGGACAAACAGGGCCCCCAGCTACGGCTGCTTGTGCTGCATGGCCCGAACCTCAACTTGCTGGGGCAGCGGGAGCCTCAGATTTACGGTACCTTTACCCTGGCAGAGATTGACGTTATGCTCCAGCGAGAGGCAGCAGAGTTGGCTATAGAGCTTCGCATCGTGCAATCCAACCACGAAGGTGTGCTTATTGACCTGATACATGAGGCAGGAGAATGGGCGAGCGGCATCTTGATCAATGCAGGCGCTTATACCCACACAAGTTATGCTCTGCGCGATGCCATCGCAGCCGTTGGCTTACCAACCGTAGAGGTGCATCTCTCCAACATCTACGCGCGCGAAGAGTTCCGCCGCCATTCGGTGATCGCTCCTCTTTGCAAAGGCCAGATATCGGGCTTCGGCCCTAACAGCTACTTGCTCGCTCTGCGGGCGCTGTTGTACATAGTAAGGCCGCAGGGATAACTCTCCTGCTTCCATTCTGTCGCAACGCCTTGTATATTCCGCCGTCTCCCTCTGTGTAAGCGTTCAGAGTAAGCCATGACCCTGCGGGCCACCATTACGAATGAAAATACGAGCGATTCTTCACCGCCCCTACTACTACCGTTCGCATTTTTAGAGGAGTTGGGGTGCAGGGGCGTCCCTCCCCTCACCCCCTGCCCCTCTCCCACAAGGGGAGAGGGGCAGGGGGTGAGGGCGGGTGAGGGCGTACAGATACCCCAAGAAGAATTGCTCCTCCCCGAATCTGAACAGTTACCCCTCTGCTTGCTCAGCTATCTACAGCTGCTATTATGCTATAATCGCCTGGTATTCTGACCAATCCCGGAGCGACATAGATGGCTACACCCTGGGATGCTGCCCCTCCAGCCTCCTCGCAGGTCGTCATTATCCAGGCCTCGACTGCCGAGGAGCGTGTATCGCCCCTCGCTGTTGGCTCATGGGCTTTATACGACTTCGCTAACACTATCTTCTCCCTCAATATTATCAGCACCTTCTTTCCGGCCTTCATTATAGAGCTTGGCTATAATGACGCACTTTACGCCTATCCAATGTCGGCGTCGCTCCTTGTCGTGGCCCTCATTTCGCCGCTGCTCGGCTCCATCTCCGACCGCTCAGGTGGCAGGCGGATGCCCTGGCTTATCGGAACTACCGCGCTTTGCGTCGCCATGACTGCTTTGATGGGCCTGCTGCCGGACCTCTGGATGGTGATAGCCGCTTTGCTGCTGGCGAATGTGGGCTACCAGACCACCCTCATCTTTTACGACGCCTTGCTCCCTTCTGTCAGCAACACCCTCAACTGGGGTAAGATCTCGGGCCTGGGTGTGGGCCTCGGCTACGTCGGCGCTCTTGCCGGTGGTTACGCGGTCACCTTCCTGATAGGCACAAAGAAGAGTAGAGTAGATTTCACTAATAAGGATGCATTCGTGCCGACGGCCCTGCTCTTTCTTCTCTTTGCCTTGCCTTGCTTTTTATTCGTGCGCGAGCGCCGCAATAAAATAGAGCGTGAGATGGAGGTTGAGCGCGAAGTAACATGGCGTGGGAGCCTTACTCACACCTGGCGCACTCTGCAAGAGACCCGCCAGACCCCCGGCCTCTTTATATTCCTGCTAGCAAACTTCTTCTACTCTGATGCCCTCAACACAGTGATTATCGCGATGGGTGTCTATGCCACCAAGGTCATAGGCTTTGCCAGCGCTCTCGATGTGCTGGCTCCCGCAATCGTGGCGGCGGTTATCGGCTCCTGGATTTTCGGCTTCGTAACCGACACCCTTACCTCCAAGCAGGCGCTTATTATCAGCCTTGTGCTATGGGTCGGGGTCTTTTTAGCGGCTATCTTCGTTACCGACAAGCTTATCTTCCAATGGGTGATTGCACCCACCGCCGGGGTCGCCCTCGGCAGCACCTGGACCGCCGCCCGCACCATGATGATCGAGCTAAGCCCACCCGCACGACTTGGAGAGTTCCTGGGGATTTACAACTTGACGGGCAAGTTCTCTGCGGTGCTTGGCCCGGCGTTGTGGGGCACTACTCTGCTCTTGCTTGACCCCAACATATATGGGCGCTTCGCTTATCAGATAGCCATAGGCACCCTCTTGCTGATGGTGCTCCTCGGCCTCGGCTTGCATATGCTTACGCCCAATGTAAGGCGTATAAAGAGTAAATCGCTCCCTGTGAGCCTGTGAGTTGAGAATCCCGGCCGGGAGCTTATCTTCAGATGCAAAGAGCGATTGCTGCCGTGATCAGCAATCGCTCTTTGCATCTTCAACTCTGAGTAAATTGCCCTTGTTTAGCCGCCCATCTGCGTGGTGTGCTCAGGCTTGACCACGATTACCACGCGCTCGTCACCGGGGCGGTGCCCAGCATATTTGTCCTGGCCGCCGTATTTCTTCGCCATCGAGTTGATGAAGTCCAGGTTCGGATCTTCCCTGATATCAACGACAACGCCGCGGATTTCCAGGTAGCGATATGGATTCGCCGGATCAACAATCGAGAGAGCAATTCGAGGGTCCCGCTTGAGGTTGCGGAACTTCTGGCGGGTCTTGGTC
>DAHVFG010000056.1:0-17564 GCA_027317125.1 Chloroflexota bacterium
GCTTACTCCTGGGAGTTTATAAACATCCCCCTTTTTGCGTGATGTGTGATAACTCTTGGAAAACTATTGTGCCCAGCTGTACTCATATGGTACTTTCAATCGCAAAATTGTACAAAGTCGAGCTAAGAATGGCACGTAAAAGTTTCCCTTTATGCCGCTCACGCCTTTATAACGCTCTTGTTTGAGCGCGGCTTCACAACCTCTAATCCTTGACTATGGACTTGCCTGTGACAGTTCGGGTGTAGGAGCATCCGGTTGTCTGCTGTATCGCTGCCTCTATCAACTTGCCTCACCACATGGTGGTTGTTCCATTTTGTGAGTTCGATGATTTTCTGGCCGCATATCGGGCAGTCCCCGTTTTGCTCTTGCCATAGATACAGGAGTTGCCTTCGCCCTTCGAGGTTCTGTGCCATCTTCACGCCTAAGCGTGCTTCAAAGTACGATCCCCATGCTGGGTCATAAGGGTTTGTCTCTCCTTTTATCTTGGTGTGGCGTTTTATGGATACCTCTACCGCGTAGAAGAAGCGAACGCGATAGGGTTTACTATCTTTCCCCTCGACCATCCCACAGAAGACCCAGTTGCGGTGGGCAATCGAGTAGAAGTACTTGTCTTTTACCCACCTCTTGGTCTTCTTTGGGTGGCGACGTACCGCCCACTGCCATAACGCTTGGAAGATTGCATGGTCCACCATCACAAAGGTTTGCTTACTCGATACATGCCGGTGCTAGTTAGCCCAGCCTCGAATCTTCGGGTTGAGTTGTGCTATCAGGTGTCCCTCTGTCGCCTGGGCATTGTCTGTGATCACTTTCCGGATCTCCGCCAGGAACGTTGAGATATTCCTCTTGGATGGTTTCACCAATACTCTCCACAAGCTTGGTAAGCTCGCTCATACACATCAGGTCACTGATTGATTCACTCATCTCATGCGACTTTGTGTCGCACAACAGAAAACCCAAACAATCCGTGAGGACCGTCTGGGTTCCTGTTGCTTCGATCCTACAACCGAAGTTGTAATCTCGAAGTAGCCTTAGTATACGGGAAGCTGACAGCTCTGTCAATGCTCTATTCCCAAAGTTTTCCACATTCCCTGCCTTTGTGGAAGGTTTGCAACCTCTTTACTTGCGCACGAGCTTGCGCACCACGAAGAAGGCGGCTATACCCATAGCAATACGGCTGCCAAGCTCGTGCGCCTTGTACTGTTCGCTTCTCCACCCGCCCGATGCCGTTTCGGATGTGATGTTCATCGGCTCTCGGAGATTGTCGTGCCCTGTGGCACGCTCAGGCTTCTTACTCAAAAGCGCGGGACGGCCGACTGCTCCAAGCACCCTGTCGAGGACCCCGGGCATCAGAGTATTGACAATAACAAAGAACTGGCCAGCCGACCCCGCGTAGGTGAGCCTGCGCGGCGAAGCGGCCACTTTCTCGATTGCTTTGGCCACCTCAGATGACGGATAGATAGGAGGCGCGGGCCTTGGTGCGACACCCTCTTTGGAGCGTGCATGTTGATAGAGAGGTGTATCAATAGTTGCGGGCAGCACCAGGCAAACCTCTATATTGCTGCCCATAAGCTCGGTACGCAACGTCTCAGTGAACACGTTCAACGCGGCCTTTGAAGCCGAGTAGACCGACATGAGGGGCAACCCACGTTTACCCGTAACAGACGTTACGTTTATGATCGTCCCTCCGCCCTGCTCTTTCATAACGGGCAGCACAGCTTTGCAGCCGTAATACTCGCCCCAAAAGTTGACGTCAAATACCCTGCGCGCCTCCTCCAGATCGGCATGCTCGAACTCGGAGACGAGCAATACCCCCGCATTGTTCACCCATGTGTCGATGCGCCCATACGTCTTGACCGCCTCACCGACCAGAACTTCAACGTCCTGGTACAACGACACATCAGCCGGTGTCGAGATAGCCGCGCCACCCTGAGCTTTTATCTCGTTGACAAGCTCATCAAGCGAATCCTCGCGCCGCGCCGACAGAACGAGCTTGGCCCCTCTGCCCGCCAGCCTGAGGGCGGTTTCACGCCCTATCCCTGAGGATGCGCCTGTTATCACCACAACTTGCTGATCCAGCGCTTTCGCCATCCCTGCCTCCTCTAATAGACACCTGGTGCGTAGTCCGTTGCGCGACGCACTACGCACTACGCACTACGCACTACAGACTACACACCCGCCCGTTTAGTATGTAGGTGATGCTTGCGAGTAGGAGCTTGGCTGCGTGCCTCCGCTGCTCATTGCGTTCTGTAGCAACGCAGGCATACTCTGCTCAATAAGCTGAGAGGTACTCTCCTCTTGCTCAAGGTTTTGCTGGAGCAGGCCCACTATCTCTCGCTGGCCTAACAACTCTGCGTCGCCGATCAAGCCCCGATACGAAGCAATCTCGTAGTGCTCTGCCTTGTCTGCCGCTCCCGCTATGGCGGTGTCGCATATGGCCGATACGCTTGAGGTATCCTTTATACCTTTCTGGCCCTCGCTCACGACTCCCTTGGCACCGTCGCACATCACGCGCTGAGGCTGCGTGCCCAGCACTTGAAAGGCCTGCTCCAGATTCTTGACGTGGCCTTTTGTTTGCTCGATGTGTGTAGAAAGCATTTGCTGAAGGTTAGCATCAGAAGCATTCTGAAGCATTTCCTCCATAGCCTTGAGGAACTGGTGTTCGGCATCATAGATGTCGCCTAAACCGTGTTGAAACTTCTCCTGCATATTACTGATCGCCATTTTTGAGCCTCTCTTTCCTTTTGCAAGTTATGTAGCAGCTATACTTCTTCTCTCTCTCTCTCTCTTACCCTCTGATCTGAAGCCGGGTGAAGCTATAGAGAGCAAGGCGTATGCCAGTCAAGCTGTCCGCTAATGTCTGCTGTCACGCTTCCGTTCTACCACCGTTCTGTAGAAGTTGGCCGGTTTCCAGTAGATCCTCTCTTATGGGAGAGGTCTACAAAGGTGAATCGTCCGCTACCCAAGCTTGCGGCACCAAGTATAGTGCTAAAGCGAGACCCCACCCCAACACCTCCGCACACGTGTAGACGGGCTTTTATTCTCCAAAACAAAGGGGTAACTCCGCATGGCGGAGTTACCCCTCAAAAACCCTACAACAGAGCTCGCCTGGATTAGTAGCTCCCTGGATTGTTGGTTTCGTCGTAGGAGATAGGCTCTTTACCTTGATCGCCGCTGCCATTGGCGCCGATCCGCTTGGTGGGTTGGCCTGCTTTTTTTGCCTGAGCGCTCCCCTGCTCGGAGCTGCCGCCCTGCGCCCCATTTGTGGTAGTTTTTGCCGATTGTTGGGCTTGTTGGGCTTGTTGGCTCATACGCTGGACATATTCCTGCGCCCTGTCTGCGCCCTGCTCCACTACACCTTTGGCCTTCTCCAGGCCATCAACGGCGGCGCGACGGCTGCGCTGGATCGTATCCTCTATCTCCGGCCTTCGGTCCTGGATAGCGCCTTGAGCCTGGGAGGAAAAGTCTTCCACCTTCCTGCCGAGCTCGTCCATTCGCTGGCGCAACTCTTCCTGCATACGGCGGGTACGCTCGTTATTCATCATGGCAGCCGCTACGCCGAAAGCCAGCGACCCCAGAGCTATCGCGAAGCCTAAGCTCCTGGAAAAAATCTCTTCACCTGTTGATCTTTCTCCGGCCATGTCATCCTCCATCTTTGGGAATCGTGAGCTACCCCTTGGCTCTTGCCCTCTTAGATGCTTCACAATTCCTTGATTATTGCTTTTATCAGCCTCATAAAGCGCGGGCGCGACTCTTCGGCCACCGCCAGCACCTCCTGGTGGTTGGCAGCTTCACCACTAGCCAGAGCCAGGTTCGTGATGTTGGAGATACCAAGCACTCGCATTCCGGCGTGCCGTGCTACGATCACCTCCGGCACAGTGGACATGCCAACCGCATCCGCGCCCCACTGCCGCAGGAGCCTGATTTCGGCCTTTGTCTCGTAGTTCGGGCCTGCAACCACTATGTATACGCCGCGGCGCACCGGAACGTTACAAATTAAGGCGGCAGCCTCTGCCGTCTTGAGCAAATCAGGGTCATAGGTGGGGTTCAACCCTGGAAAGCGCGGGCCAAGCGCACTATCGTTCAACCCTACAAGAGGGTTCTGGCCTCCCCAGCCCAGAATATTAATATGGTCCTCGATGAGCATCAGGTCGCCCACCTGAAAGGCAGGATTGAGGCCGCCTGCCGCGTTGGTCACAATCAATATATTCGCACCGAGCGCCCGCATCACTCTCACAGGGAATGTCACTTGCTGGAGGTCATAACCCTCATAGAAGTGGAGCCTCCCCTGCATCACAGCCACCTTCTTGCCCTCAAGCGTGCCGAAGACCAGCCTCCCCACATGCCCTTCAACCGAGGACCGCACGAAGCCTGGTATCTCCGAGTAGGGAATAGAGGCCACAACCTCAACTTCCTCAGCCAGCGCACCCAACCCAGAGCCGAGGATGACGGCGATGTCAGGCTGCCATGCGGGAGGAAGTTGGGGGCGGATGTGGTTGGCGGCTGCGGTTATTGCGTTGGATAGTTCACTCATCCCCCGGTGCCCTATCCGCCGATTCTCCCTGCATCGCATACCTGACAGATGCTTCAGCCAGTAGTTGAGTCGGGTTAACAAGGCCCGGGGCATCCGCGGCTTGGCCCAGGAGCAAAGGTAGTTCCGTGCAGCCCAGGATGATGCCGTCCACTCCTCTGGACCTCAGAGCATCCACTGCTTCTATAGCTACGGCAGTCTGCTCTGCACCTGCTTGCCCCCGTATGAGTGCGACAATCGCCCCATCTAACCTGTCTCGCAGGCCGCCACTCTCCCCGGAAAGGACCTCAAGCGCAATATCCTCAGCCTCAAGGGGCGCTTGGTATACTCTTGGCTCGCCCAAACCCAGCACACCAACTCGTCGCCAACCATGCTTTTGCACCTCGTCCAGCGTGACCTTTATCATGCTCAACATCTTGCGGCCCGAAAGTTCCTCAATATAGTCCTGCATTATGTGCGGGCCGTTGGCAGTACAAACAATGAAGTCGGCCATTTGCCCCAGCTTGCCGAGGGCGGCGTGCAGATGAGGGTCAAGCCGGCGAGGCACAATCGGTCTAAAGTGCTCATCCAAGACAAAAGGAGCATACCGATGATAGTAGACGACCATAGGCGGATACCCTGAGTTGCCAAGCTGTGGGATGAGCCTCTGGGAAACAGCGTGTACGCGAGCTTCGAAATCCATAGTGGCTTGCGGTCCCAGGCCACCTAGCACCCCTATAGTTTTCATTGTCCTATCCTCCTCTCACTCGGCTGCGGGTCGCAAAACTCCATTCTAACGCTACTATATGCAAGCCCAAATACCTGACACTCCTACTAAGCAGCCAATAGAGGAGAGTATAGTACATGGATTGTTAGCGGCTAGGCTTGAAGCGTTGGAGGCTCCTCTTTCTCAGGGTCGCCTACGCCGCCACCGGTGGCTACAGGGTCGATGTTGATGGTGGGGCCTGGCGGCGGCAGCTCGCCGTTGCCTACCGGCTTGCCATCGCGCTGCATAGAGAGAGCTACCAGCTCAGAGAGGTCCATCAGGCGGATTTTGTCGCCTGCATCCTTGCCCTTGATGCCGTCTTCGAACATAGAGGTACAGAAAGGGCAGGCCGCCGCCAGGGTAGGCGCGCCCGTGTCGAGGGCATCTTGCATGCGGTTCTGGTTCATCCGCCTACCGTTGTGCTCCTCGATCCACATCCTACCGCCGCCCGCCCCACAGCAGAGAGCATTGTTGCGCGTGCGCTTCATCTCCTTCAATTCGATGCCCGGTATCGCCTCAAGCACCGCCCTGGGAGCATCGTAGACATCGTTGTAGCGCCCAAGATAGCAGGGGTCGTGGTAGGTAACAGCCTGCTCCACACGTTCAGCGAGGGTGATGCGGCCCTCTTTGATGAGATAGTCGATAAACTCCGAGTGATGTACCACATCATAGTTGCCGCCCAGCTGCGGGTATTCGTTCTTGATGGTATTGAAGCAGTGCGGGCAGGAGGTGATTATCTTACGCGCTCCATAGCTATTCAGCAACTCTACATTCACCTGCGCCAGCGTCTGAAAAAGATACTCGTTGCCTGGGCGACGTGCAGGGTCGCCACAGCAGCTTTCCTCTTTGCCGAGGATGGCGAAGTTGACCCCTGCCTCCTTGAAGATCTGCGTGAGCGCACGCGCAACGCGCTGGTTGCGCGCATCGAATGCTCCCAGGCAGCCGACCCAGTAGAGCACTTCTAACAGGGGCTCGCCGGTCGTGTCCTCTTGCCCAGTGGGAACGGTCTCTGTTACATAAGCATCCGAGCCATCCGCGATGGCTTTGCGCTCAACCTCACTCTTTAGCGGAGGACCTGCGAAGAGAGGGCGTCCTTCGCCCTCCGCCTGGGAATAGATGTCGGCTACGACATGCACGTCCAGCCCGTCTGCCCAGTCGGCACGCTGGTTGGGCGAGAAGTCCCAGGGGTTGGCCTTCTGCTCAAGGTTGCGAAAGAGGCGCACAAGCTCCTGGGGGAAGCGGCTCTCCTGCATTACGAGATAGCGGCGCATATCGGTGATCTTCGGCACATGCTCAATAAAGACAGGGCACGCCTCCATGCAGGCTCGGCAGGTGGTACACGACCAGAGTGTCTCGTCCATTATCCACCCGCCGACCAGAGGTATCTCCTCAGCCACCTGCGCCACAGCCGTAGCCGCCGGACCGATGCCACCCGTAGCGAGTTGTTGCAGCAGCGTCTTCTTTTCGTGCTTGGCGAGATCGAGGCGTGCTTCCTCAAGAAAGTGCTCTTGCAGGTCGAGGATCAGCTTTTTGGGCGAGAGGGGTTTGTCGGTGAGCCACGCAGGGCAAGCGTCCTGGCAGCGGCCACACTCTGTGCAGGTGTAGGTATCCATCAGGTCTTTCCACCCCAGGTCTTCCAGCCTGGCGGCGCCCAATGTCTGCTCGTTTTCTATCCGCTCCTCTATATTGTCTATAGATTCCATAGCCCCTTTGGGCGTGAGGTCGTAGAAGAAGACGTTGAGGGGGGCGGTAAAAATGTGCAGGTGCTTGGAATAAGGTATGTAGACAAGAAAGCCGAGAACGATGCCAAGATGGGTAAAGTAGGCGAGGCCATGAATAAAGGTCTGCGCATTCACGCTAAGTCCGGCGAAGAGCGCCCCCGCAACAATGGAGAATGGACGCCAATCGGCAGGCTCGTTATGCAAATTGATGCGGATGCCTTGCAGCACCAGGCCGGAGATCATAAGCACAGATATGGCGACCAGAATGCCGAGGGCGGCTGGGCTGTCGGTGAAACGCTCAGGCTTGGTAACGATACGCCGCCAGAAGAAAGTAGCCATAGCCACGAGCACGAGCGCCTGTATAAGGTCAACAAAAAGGAGCCAACCAGGGTTATCCTGCACAAACGGCACGCGCAGGCCCGGAAGTAGCCCCTCAGCAAAGAGCGCCAGAGTAGTCACCTGAATGACGATAAAGCCCCAGAAGGTGAAGAAGTGGGCGATACCGGAGATAGAGTATCTCTTGCGGCTGTACATACGGAACTGCCCAAGCACATAGACACCAAGCAGCTTGAAGCGAGTGCCCCAGTTGCCGAAGCGCTTGCTGTCCACGCCCATAGTTGTGAATTGTACAAGCTGGTTGGCGCGGAATAGAAACCACCCCACGCAGATGATCATTGCTGCCACGAGGAGAGCGTACCAGTACCACTCCGTTGTAGGCACCATATCAGCTCCTTGCCAGGAAAATAGAAAATTAGAAGTTGAGCGCGGCTCCCACGGATTAAGCCACCCCAAAGCTACCAGAAAGCTGCCAGGATGATCATAAACTATCAGCAAGCAAAGCTCAAGCCAGCTCTGGTGGTTACCCACATCCTGGAAAAGCTTCAATGAGAGAAGGAGCAAAGAAGGCAATCGAGGCTGCTTGAACCTAACGCAGGAAGCTGGCCTTTGCACCTCTTAAGGCTAAAGGGGCCAAAAATGGGTCGGGGAAGAGTTAACTCTGCCGGCGCCCTGTATCCAACGCCATGCGACGCACCAGCTCAGCGGCCTCACGTGTGACTACATTGGGGCGATTATCGTTCATCGGCACCAACACCAGGTTGACCCCCAGCCGTTTGGCTACAGCCAGTCCGGGGTCGTTGGTGTCCATCACCGCCACTGTGGGTATACCTCTGTTAATCGCCTCGCCCGCAAAGCCGTGATCCGCGAGCACAAGATCGGGGAGCTTAGGGGCGTCATCAAGTATTAGCTCCATAGGGCGCGAGTCGTGACTGTGCAAAGCAGCACAAGTATCCGACAGAAAAGCTACTGAATTAACCGCATCTACCACCTGCACATGGTCCTTGTCCGCGCCTTGATAGACTATCTGCCCCCTGGCGAGGTCAATTATGTGCCCTCCGAGCTTACGCACAAGGTCTCCCAGCTCGGAATAGTAGTCTATCATCGCTCCCGGGTGCCCCGTAGCGAGCAGTACGCTTCCCCCCGCCTTCGCCACCTTCTTGATGGCTACAGCAGTGGCCCTCAGACCCTTGATAGTCGAGGAGGGGGAGATGTAGCCTCTACCTTCAGTATAGGTTATATCCTGGGAGCATTTCGTGACGCCCGCTATCATTCTCAAGGCATCATCGGCATTAAGATCGTGCGACTGCACATATTCTATAACCTGCCGTATGCCGAAGGTGGCATACGGGTCGCTGTTAGTGAGGCGCATCACCGCATCTACATTGTTCCGGCGAGAGTGGCTCAGCTCAGGTCCAGCCAGCCGCAGCCTTACCAGCCTGCGTTCTAAAACCTGGTCATCAGCAGCCATAATCGCCTCCTCTCTTGGTGGTACAACGGTTGGCGTACTCTGCGGCGTGACTCGTTGTATCATGCCGGGATTCTAGACTACTCCGCCAACCTGCCAGTAAGTTGTACACATCCGCTACGCCATCACGATACAAGCTTGAGCTGTGCAAGAAGCCGGCCACCTTTTGTGCTGTATAATGTGTTAGATGAACAAGCACCAACCGGAAACCCCGCTTACAAGTGTTAGTGTCAGCCAGGCATTAGAGGCAGTGCTGTCGCTTGTTTCGCCAATGCCTGCGGCCACTGTGCCATTCACCTCGGCGCTGGGGCTGGTCCTCGCTGAGACCGTCTACAGCGACATGAACATCCCGCCTTTTGATAACTCCTCTATGGATGGCTATGCACTATTGGCCGAAGATACATCGGGGGCCACGCAGGAGAACCCGGCTCGCCTGCGCGTCATCGGTTACCTACCTGCCGGTGCGGCCCCCGGCCCCGCTGATCGTGTGGAGGCGGGCACCGCTTTTCGCATTATGACGGGCGCGCCAATACCACCCGGCGCCAACGCTGTTGTGCCCTTTGAGAGCACTAACGAGGGCAGCGTCCTCAGTGCGCCTTCTTTGCAGCCTGGCGAGGCGCGCGCCCAGCAAGCTATAATCGGCAGCAATGTGTTAATATACAAAGGAGTCGCGCCGGGCGCTAACATCCGGCTGGCGGGCGAGGACATCCGCGAAAGCGAGGCTGTTCTCAGGCAGGGCATTACGATAAGACCTGCTGAGATAGGCGTTATGGCTTCTGTCGGCAAGAGCAGGGTACTGGTGCATCGCAGACCCCGCGTGGTGGTGCTGGCTACGGGGGATGAGCTTGTGGATGTAAATGAGCGCCCTGGGCCGGGACAGATACGCAACTCTAACAGCTATTCGGTTGCCGCACAGCTGACGTCGTGGGGAGCGCAGGCCTTCAATATCGGCGTAGCGCGCGATAACCGTGCCGACCTCAACGTAAAGATAGAAGAGGCGCTCGCTTTGGACCCGGATATGTTGGTGACATCTGCGGGCGTGTCGGTGGGTGATTATGACATTGTGAAAGAGGTGCTGCTCTCCCGTGGCAGCATCTCGATGTGGAGAGTGCGCGTGAGGCCGGGCAAACCCCTGGCCCTGGGCAGTTTGGGCGAGGCAGGGGTGCCCTTCATCGGCTTGCCCGGCAACCCCGTCTCCGGTATGGTGAGCATGGAGCTATTCGGTCGCCCCGCTATCATGAAGATGCTGGGCAAAAGCCGCCTGCAAAGACCTGTCATCACAGCTCGCAGCCTTGAGACGCTGGGAAACTCCTCTGGGCGTGCCAGCTATCTGCGGGCAGTCGTCACAAAGGAAGGTGATGATTACCTGGTCCGCACAACAGGCGATCAGGGTTCGGGCATTCTGACCTCGATGTCCCGTGCCAACGCCTTTCTTATAATGGATGAGACCACCCGCCGCGTAGAGGCAGGCGATCCTGTACGCGCCTTGATGCTCGACTGGCCGGAAGAAGTATTCTGAAATGAGATGGGGCGGCCCGGCCCTGCACAACGACTACTCACTCGCCTCGAACAGGGCCACTGATAAAGCAGAAGTCTGCAATATGTAGTAGAGGTACAAATTGGCTGGCAAGCATCACTCCGAAAGAGAAGCTTCACCCGCAGCCGAGGAGCAACGCTCACCTTCCGGTGCCCTATCATCAAGACGCGCAAGAAAAACAACCCAGGAGCGACAGGGACAGCTAAGATACAAAGGCGTCGCTCCGCAGATGGGAGCTTCTAAAGCCTGCAACTACAAGGGAAAGGGTTAGCGACCGGGACCTTCGCCGGGCCAAAAGACGTCAAAGCTGACTTCGTAGGGCCCACCGTTATCTTGCCCTAGAGCTTGATATGCCTCCTGGCCGAGGTCTATGACTATGCCTTGCGAGCGTACATAGGGAATATCAGGCCAGTTTATTACGTCAACAAACTGCACAAAGACCGAGCGATTGCCGCGCGTAACGCGTGCCCAGCGGCCATAGAGGTTGAGGTCGGCGGGCGCGGCGGCGTATAGCCCCTGTCCCACATAGTCTTGTGGCAGGTTGCCCCAGCCCTTGTTGAGGCGGATCACACGCGTCCAGTCGGCGCGAAACCATGTGGCCTCCCCTCGGAAGCTCATGTTGAAACCGGGACGGTTAGCGGGGACTGCTATGTTGCCTGCATTACCGGAGGCGACGAGCCTTTGTAGCAGCTCTGTGCCAAGTTGCCCGAGTTGCACGCGCCCCTGACCCGCAAGCTCAAAGCGGGCACGCTCGAAATATTGCACAGTGCGCCCGTTCTCCTGCATCTCCTCAGAGAGCGGGTAGCCGAAGATGGCCAGGCCGTCGTTCGCCTGCCAGAACTGCCTGAAAGTACCACCCAGCGTATGCTGTGTCTGGTCGAAGTAGAGGCGGTCGGCGTTTGCCGCATCCGGCGTTGCGGGGGCAAATGTCCTCCCCTGTATCGCCAGGCTCCCAACCGGGCTTAGCTCGACCTTCCAGGGGCGGCTGCTGCCAGGGCGGTACTCGAATCTGCTCCGCTGAAAGTACTGCATGCTTACGCCATTGGAAACAAACTCTTCGGAGATAGGATAACCGTAAGTAGTCAGGCCGCCGTTCATCAGCCAGTAGTTGAGAAAGGCGTCCTTGACGTAGTGCGCTGTCTGGCGGAAATAGACCGAGCTTGAGGAATTAGTGGCTACAGGAGCCGCTTCAGCTATGCCTGAGTTTTGCAAGCCGAGGAAAGGGGGGTGTGTGGTGAGAGATAGGGATGCGAGGCCTGAATGGGCGGTGGGCAAGTAAGCCGATCCCGGATGCGCCGGGCTTGTCGCCGAAGCTAGCGAAAGTGCCAGGGCTATACTGCCTGCTGCTAAAGCTATGGACAGCGCCCTGGTAAAGCGTCTCACTTTTTTCATAGGCGATCCCCTCCTGCTAAGGTGGTGCACACGCGCTGCCCCACAGCATGCATGCCTATTCGGAGCACACAATTTACAACTTCTAGCCAACACAATGCGTCGCTACTTGTATGCACGCGATTGTAGCCGACTGTAGCGCCTTCTGTCAATACGCAATTTGCTGGTAAATGTTCAGAAGAATAGGGGTGGAGCAATCTTCAAGGAGTAGCTGTGGAGGCGTACCCTCACCCACCCTCACCCACCCTCACCCACCCTCTCCCCCAACCCCCTCTCCCATGAAGGGAGAGGGGGCTTTAGTCATGCTGAGTGCACAAAGGGATATAGTTGTTCTCCCTTCATGGGAGAGGGGGCCAGGCTAGCCCTTCCACATCAAGTCTAAACAGTTACCGTGGCACAGTTGGGAGAAGCACTGATTCAGTTTGTACAACCCTTCACCGAAGGCATACCTGACCGGCGTCTACAGCGGGTGGTGCCGCAGGCGGTGCAGGGCATCTTAGGCAGCCAAACGCCGGTGGTCACAGGCATAGCTCAAAGCACCTCCCGCATCCCTTCCCTCATCATGCCTTCCTTTTATCGGAGTTACCGGAGGGTCAGACATGTGGGTAATCACCAGAAGAGGTGGCCTTGACGGAGTACCAGCACAAACGCATTCACTCGGCTCTGGGCTATCTTATCCCCGCCGAGTTCGAAAGCAACTGGAAGGCAGCTCGGCCTGGCGAGCTGAAGTTGCTACTCCCATAAATAGCCTCATTCGTGTCCAGTTCTCGGGATACAGTACAGACGGCTCGTATCTTCGTTGCGCGGGATTAGGACCCCGGCAACGCGCGACTATACATCGCCTTTTGGCGCTGCACCCGCGCTATCGTTGCTGACGACGGGCTTAGCCGTGCCTTCGATGATTGCGCGGTTAGCACTTTCAACCGCCGCACCATTAGTGTGAACACCATTCCCGTTGGTAGAAGGGACCTTATCGAAGCCTGCGATGTGGCTCATCATATCTGAGATTTTCACCCCTGTGAGGGTCTCAAAAAGCTCAGGCACCTGAGCCACCATGCGAGCGATATCGGCGGTTATCTGGTTAGCTCCTGCCCCACGTCCATCATTCCCACCTGTTGAGACAATCGTAATCTTATCCACATTGTTTAGCGGCCCGGCCATAGCGCGTGCCACTTCGGGCAAGCTCGACATAAGCTTGTCAAGGATAGCGGCCTGATTGTACTCGTTGAAGGCCCCAGCGCGCAGGTGCATGGCATCAGCTTCCGCCTGACCCTTTGCCCTGATAATATCTGCTTCAGCAAGCCCCACTGCTCGGTTGGCATCCGCCGTACCTGCGCCCTGTGAGCGAGAGGCCTCAGCAGCGCCCTCTGCCTCAAGCACCCTGCGGCGTCTCTCGGCATCGGCCATCGTCTCGATACGCTGCTTCTCGACTTCTGCGGGCTTCAACACAGTGGCGATTAGCTCGCGCTCGCGGCGTTGGATTTCAGCGTCCTGCACTTTTATCTGCTCTTCACGCTGCACCCGCTCGATACGCACCTGCTCGGCGGCCACTTGCTGCTGCATCACATTAGCCTGAATATCATAGGTCTTGTCGGCCATAGCTTGCTGCTTGCGCACGGAGGCCATGTAGTCGGCTCGCTTCATCTCCAGGTCGCGTTGCGCCTCGGCCTGCTTTGCGGCGGATGCAGTCTCGGCAAGCACCCGGTCCTGGTCGGCCTGAGCCTGATTGACCGCAGCCTCGCGCATGGCGAGCGCCCGCTTTATGGCTGTGTCACGGTCGGCCTCGGCAGCCGCGATGTCGGCCTCTCGTTTGATCCGCGCAATGTCTGGGCGGCCCATGTTCATTATGTATTCGTTTTTGTCGCGCACTTCCTTGATGGTAAATGAGACTATCTCCAGGCCCATCTTGTCCATATCTTCGGCGGAGGTGGCGCGCATCCTGTCGGCTACCATCTCAGGCTGCTTGACGATTTCTTCAACTGTAAGCTGGCCCACGATACCTCGCAGGTGGCCTTCCATCACAAGCCTGATCAACCCTTCGCGCTCGACGGCGTTCTTGGTGAGAAGCTGCTCCGCCGCCGTCCGTATCGAGTCGGGGTCGCTCTTCACTTTTATCTGCGCTACCGCCTCCACGTTGACCGCCACGCCCTGCTTGGTATAGAGGTCCTGCGTTGGCGCGACATCAAAAGACATCAACTCCAACGAGAGCTGCCTGGAGTTTTGCAGGAGTGGCATCACGACCGTGCCCCCGCCCTTGATCACCTTCGGGTGCCCGCCTGTGCCGATGCCATAGATGATCAAAGCTTCGTTCGGCCCCACCTTGCGCACTAGAGTAACCATCCACGCCAGGCCCATCAGTATAATGAAGACCAGCGCAACAATAATCAGAATGTTCATCTCCACGTGACCTCCTCGGCGCGCTCGCGCCCGACCCTCGTAAAACTGCTTTACCTACTCTAACTCACGCGTGCTCGTGGCTCCCCAATCGCGATAGTATCGCCTCCTGTTAATGCCTGAACATCCTGCACCAGGGCCAGGCCCTTCTCATACTGCACGATGACCACATCAGCGCCCTTGCTGATAGCCTGCCCGCCAACGCCGCGCGCGCCTGCGGTGAAGCGGGTCTCTTGCTTGGTGTAGACTATCTCGCCAACACCCCCTTCTCTGATAGGGCTGACCACTCTCGCATAGGTGCCGGGGAGAGTGAAGTCCTCTTGCTCCATCGGCTTTGTCATCATAGGCCATAGGAGACGAGCCAACAAAAAGGACATAAGAGCGCCGCCCGCCAACCCACTGACGAGCGCCATTGGAACAGCCAGCAGGCCGATAAAGTGGAGCGACTGACGGAAAATATATCCAGCGCCGCCAAACCAGGTGAGAAAAGCCATGATAGTCGGCATATTCAGCTGAAGCTGGTGGCCGCCGACGAAGTGACCGCCCGCACCAGAATGGCCGCTATCGAGGCCCCCCACATGGGCGAAGCCAAGCAGCAAGGAGGCGACAGTAAATATCAACCCGAAAAGAAATACGAAGATGAAGAAATTGGCCAGCCCATCAGAGCCAAACAACATCTCAAGCTCCTTTCACTAACCGAGAAAGTCCTGCAAAACAGGCCTTCTACCTCTACAATACCATATACGCAAGGTAATATGTAGGGTTGCATAAATTAGATGAAGCGCGAAACGTGGAGGGTTATGGACAGAGTATCTTGTGCATAACCCTCCACGTTTCGCGCTTCACGCGCCGTATACTTGTGCTTGCAGAGAGAAGGCTGTTAGAACATACCGGGGATATTTAGGCCACCGGTAATCGCGCCCATCTTCTCCTGCGCCATAGTTTGTGCTTTGTCGAGGGCTTCATTGAAGGCGGTAAGCACCATGTCCTGAAGTATCTCAACGTCCTGGGGGTCTATAGCATCGGGGTCAATCTTGACCGATTTGACCTCGTGGTGCCCGTTCATCTCGACGGTGACAGCCCCTCCGCCCGCGCTGGCAGTGACGGTCTCATTCGCCAGGTCTTCCTGGGCCTTGACCATCTTTTTCGGCATTTGCTCAAGTTGCTTTAGCATTCGCTGGTCCATTATCTGGTACTCCTTACTCCGTATCGTCGAACTTTGTTATGCCGAAAATGTTGAGCGCCGCTCTACCCCTGGTGGTCTCATAAGGGGAGGGCTTCTCCCTGGTCACTTTTTTTTTAGCTGTGCTGCTGAGGTCAGGCTCGCCATTGGCAGCGCCGGCCCCGCCTGACGCAGCTTCAGCAAAGGTAACACTCTCTATCCGGCACGAGTAGCCCAGAACTCGGCTGAGAGCGCCTTCTATTAGCTCGCGCTGCACCACCTCCTGGCTTCTCTTGGCGTGGAACGAGTCGCGGAAGCCAATCGTACAAAGCCCACCAGCAACACTGAGTGGTCTGACCATATCGGAGTTGCGAAAGACAGCAGCCATTTGCTTACTGCGAGCATTTATCTGGTCTATGAGGGCTGGCCATAGCTCATGGAGTCGAGGCAGATCATCTCCATCTGCTGATGACTCAAGCGACGGCGCAGGCACCGAGGCCCGCTCGGTCAGGCCGTCGCTCTTAGGGTGGACGCCTGAATCGGCGAGCGAATCCGCGGGCTGTTGCGGCGCTGGCTCGATTGGGTGTCCGTTCGCATTCTTATTGATAGCACCAAGCTCGCGGTTGATAGGCGGTGGCGCTGAAGGACCATTCTGTGGGGCGGTGATCGCGGGCCGTATTCGCGGCGGCAAGCCTATCTGATCTATACCGGCGGCGACCTCGGCGGCGCGATCCTTCGCGGGGGGAGTGGCCGCTTCTTCGGGTTGGAGAATAGCGCTTACCAGCGCCATTTCCAGGGGAAGCTGGCGGTAAGAGGTAGAACGCAGCGCAATATCAGCGTCAGCGAATATGCGTGTCCAGCGCAGCAGCTCAGGCATTGTAACTTTCGTGGCCTGCGTGGTGAGGCGCGCCTTCATCTCTTCTGTAACGTCCAGTAGGCTGTCGTCACTGCCCGCAGCTCCGGCTTTGAGAAGGAGCATGCTGCGCAACTGCTCTACTATCTGGCGGTTGAACTGGCGAAGGTCAAGACCTTCCTCCAGCACCTGGTTGATGTAGCGTAAGCCCTGCGCCGGATCGCGGGAGGCGAGCGCGTCTATGAACTCCGCCACCTTTTCGCCACCTGCCGCCCCCAGTAGCTCCTGCACAGTTGCGAGGGTAATCCCTTCTTCGGCGTAAACCCTGAGTTGGTCCATCAGCGACTCTGCATCGCGCAATGAACCGGTGGAATGCCTGGCAACCATCTCCAGGGCAGGATGCTCGGCCTCTATCCCCTCTTGCTCACAGATGTATTGCAAGCGCTCCACCATTGAGGTGAGGGGTATACGCCGGAAGTCGAAACGCTGGCATCGAGAGAGGACAGTGGCGGGCACCTTGTGAACCTCGGTGGTCGCCAGGATAAAAGAGGTGTGCGGAGGCGGCTCCTCGAGGGTCTTCAGCAGGGCGTTGAAGGCCGACGCGCTGAGCATGTGCACCTCGTCAATAATGTAGAACTTGGTATGCCAGATGGAGGGTGCGAACTGAGCTTTCTCTATAATCTCTCGAACGTTATCCACGCCTGTATTAGAGGCGGCATCTATCTCGATCAGGTCAGTGGCTATATCACGGTTGGCAGCCAGGCAGTTGGGGCAGTTGTTACATGGCCTCTCACCGGCTTCACCCGTGCAGTTGGCGGCCCTTGCCAGGAGGCGGGCGGCACTGGTTTTACCAACACCACGCGGCCCGGTAAAAAGATAGGCATGAGAGATGCGCCCCAGGCTGATGGCGTTCATCAGCGTGCGCACCACCGGCTCCTGGCCGACAAGCTCCGCGAAGGTCTGCGAACGGTATTTTCTATAAAGGGAAAGAGAGTCTGGCATACGCTCCTTGAAGGTGTCGGATTGGACAGCTAGCAAGGATATTATACCGCATGGCGGTGGGGCGGGCAATCAGCTGGTAGGCGGATGTGTACAGGCCGTACTCTCAGCTTTATACCACTTCGACCGCCCCCGGCTCTAAGCTCGACTGCTTTGAAAATAGCTTCTCGCAGGCACGAATTGGAGCCTGCCGAACCTCTATTTTCATTCATGGGCGGGTGGCACTCGGCGATGACAAACTGCTGTGAAAACACCCCCAACGTGAACGCGTAGACATCGCCATCGGCTACGACGCCAACAATCGCGAAGTAGACCGGAATGAGACGTGGGTGGTGGTGAAATAGCTACAGCAGACTTTGTTTAGCGGCTGGTTCGAAATAGTCCTGAAACTTCCATTTCTTGGAACTTATCAGTGACCCTACACGTTGTACC
>DAHVFG010000057.1:0-17555 GCA_027317125.1 Chloroflexota bacterium
GCCCTGGAAGCAGTGGTTCGAGCTTGTGCCACTGCTCATCTGTCAGGTCCGAAGGATAAGGTGGAGTTCTCATACTGATTCTCTACCTCATTCCTCCCCCTCCTGTCAATGTTGTTAAACAGGCTCTAAGAGATATAGAAGGAAGATACAGCAGACATGGAAACTAATGCCCAGGATGGCGTCGCGGACTCCTCTATCAGCGAAGGTGGGGACGGCAAGGAGACACAGGCCGGTAGAGTTGTGAGGCCCGAAAAAGTGGGGAAAAGGGGGGAAGCCAGGAAGTCGCCGAAGGCACCGAAGACTGGGAGTGATTTACTCGTGGTGGGCATCGGGGCTTCCGCTGGGGGTTTGGCGCCCCTCGAAGAGATGCAGGCCGTCAACGAGGAGCTCCTGGGGGTGAACCAGGCGCTAAAAATCAAGATAGAAGATCTAAGCCACGCCAACAGCGACCTCCAAAACCTCATCTTCTCCAACGACGTTGCCACCATCTTCCTCGACCGCCAGATGCGGGTGAAGCGATACACACCCCGCGTAGCGAACCTGTTCAACATCATACCAACAGACAGCGACCGCCCTATCATGCATATAACCCACAAGATGCTCTACGATACGCTGGTGCAGGACGCGGAATCGGTGTTGAGCAGCTTGAGCCAGATAACGCGGGAAGTGCAAACTACAGAGGGCGAGTGGTACATCGTGCGCGTGCTGCCATATCGTACTGTTGAGGACAGGATAGGCGGTGTAGTCATGACCTTTACCGGTATCACCGAGCACAAGCGGGTGGAAGAAGTGTTGCGTGTGTCGGAAGAGAGCTTTCGTGCAGTGGCGAATCTCGCCCCCAACTTGCTATGGCGCAACGACCCTGGCGGCAAGGCTACCTGGTACAATCAGCAGTGGCTGGAATACACAGGGCAAAAACCGGAGGAGGCGCAAGGGTACGGCTGGCTAGACGTCATCCACCCTGACGACCGCGAGCAAGCTCGGGCCACCTTCATGGCGGCGATAGAGTCGGGGCAACCTTTACGCCAGGAGGACCGCATTCGTGGCGCTGACGGCTCTTACCGCTGGTTCCTCATTCGAGCCGAGCCTGTGCTGGACGAGAACGGCAAGGTCATTGAGTGGTATGGCGCTGCTACCGACGTAGAGGAGCAGCACACCGCCCTCGATATGTCAGAGGCCGATGTCGTGTCGCGGACTGAAGATCTCAGGAAATTATCGAGCAGGTTACTGGTGGCGCAGGAGGATGAGCGGCGCCACATTGCACGTGAGCTGCACGATGAAATCGGCCAGTACCTCACGGGCCTGCGCTTCATGCTTGAGAAATTGAGTACGTCGTCCGAGCAGCAGGAAGGCACAGAGGGCCAGATTGCTCCCTCCCTGGAAGTGCTGAGCGACCTGACCGAGCGGGTGCGTAACCTGGCTCTCGACCTGCGGCCCACTATGCTTGACGACCTGGGCCTCTTGCATGCGCTTCTCTGGTATGTGCAACGCTACCAGACGCAAACCGGCATCGAGGTCAGCTTCCACCACATGGGGCTGGAGGGGCGCTTGCCTACAGACGTGGAGACAGCGGTCTACAGGGTAGTGCAGGAAGCGCTCACCAACGTGGCGCGCCACTCGGAGTCCAGGCAGGTGACGCTGCAACTCTTCTCCGATGGGCAGGTCACGGCGGTAATAGAAGATCAGGGCAAGGGTTTCGACGTTGCAGAGGCCTTTGCCCGGCACACTTCCACCGGCCTCTCGTCGATGCGTGAGAGAGTAGCACTTGTGGGCGGGGAGTTCTCGGCAGAGTCATCTCCGGGGCGGGGCACCACCATCATTGTGAACATACCAATAGCTAGCAATTCGTAACTGTTCAGAATAGGGGTGCGGGTGAGGGTGCGTTGAGGGTAGGTGAGCGCTACCACTTGAAGATTGCTCCACCCTTACTCTGAACAGTTACGACAATTCTTCCGATTGACAATTAGGTGTTGTTTGATATTATATACCTACCTTGGGAATAATCAACATGAGCCACTGCCACAGTATCAATGTAGGCTCAGACGAAGGAGGGAGGGACGAGGCGTGACCAGGATCGTACTGGCCGACGATCACCCCATTGTGAGGCAGGGGCTGCGCTCTCTCCTGGAGGGGCAGTTGAATTACGAGGTGGTGGGGGAGGCCGACGACGGCTTTGCTGCCCTGGAGATAGTAGAGCTCCTCAAGCCGGATGTGCTGATTGTGGACGTGATGATGCCCGGTCTCAACGGCCTGGAAGTGACAAAACGCGTGCGACAGCGATCCCCCCAAACCCATGTGGTGGTGCTCTCCATGCACTCCAACGAACCATATGTGCTCGAAGCGTTGCGGAGCGGGGCCACGGCGTATGTGCTCAAAGGTACATCTACGAGCAGCCTGGCGGAGGCAGTACGCTCGGCAGCGACCGGGCAGCGCTACCTGAGCCCTCCCCTCACCGAGCGAGCCATTGACGCCTACATCCACAGGGCTGGAGACGGGAGTTCCCAGCTCGACACCTACAAGATGCTTACAGCACGAGAGCGCGAGGTGTTGCAGTTGACCGCCGAAGGGCTGTCCAACGCCGACATCAGTGGGCGCCTATTTATAAGCCCCCGCACTGCCGAGACGCATAGGACGAATCTGATGCGTAAGTTGAAGCTCCACAATCAGACCGAGTTGGTGCGTTACGCCATGGAGCACGGCCCTGCTCTGGAATAGGTGAAAGGCCAATCACCACATCCGCAGGGATAATCCCAGGTGCGTAACACGTACATTCCCACAGTAGACCCCTAGAGAAATCTACGGGTTTTTGCTGCCCTATCTACGGTCATTTACAGAGGTGAAGAGGCTACCACAAGTGGTCTAATAGAACATATCAGACCGGCACAATGACGTGCCTTTAATGGAGGAGTGTCCCGGCGTCCCAGAATGACTTTGTGCCTCATCACCCTCAGGCAAGGCGCCTGAGAAGAGGCCGTGCTTGTCGCTGTTTATGATGCCGACCTGAGCTATCGTTCACCAGAGGAGGAGCGCAACCAGGGTGGACCGTACTTATGTTCACCAACTTCAGATGCAGGCTTAGGAGGGAGGTATTTTAATGTCAGAACGCATGGATAAAATCGGCCAGGTAGCTCATGGAAGCTCCACGAACCCGCATCATGATGGCGCGTTGGCCACAGGCACTGAGTCCCGGCCCACAAAGCCCGGACAGGGGGTGCAACAGGCACAAAGCCAGCAACCCGCTCAGCATTGGCTGCTGCTCACGCTCGAGCACCTGTTGGCCATAGAGGCCCTGGATGTAAAGTCCGCCCTGGATGAGGCCAGCGACCTGGTTGCCAAAACTGTAGGTGCGGACAAAGTTGACATCTTCCTGTACGAGCCTGCCACCAACTCGCTCGTAGCGATGGGAGTGAGCCACAAGCCCCTTTCCAGACGGCAATTGGAGTTGGGCCTGAACCGCATGCCCTTTGCCAACGGCGGACGCAGTGTGCAGGTTTACATAAACGCGCAGTCCCACATAACAGGGCATGCTGACCAGGACCCCGAGGAGCTTCTCGGCGTCAAGGACCCCGTGGGAGGCCTGGGCATCAAGTCGGTAATCGCTGTGCCATTGTACGTGGCCGGAGAGCTTCGTGGGGTGGTACAGGTGGACAGCCAGCAGCCTGACGCCTTCACTGAGTACGACCTGCACTTCATGGAGGCGGTAGCCGGGTGGATAGGGATCATCACCCACAGGGCCGAGCTTATCGAGCAGATCCGCCGCGATGCTGCCGAAGAGGCCAAGCGCACCGCTGCTGAGGAGATGGTTACCATCATCGGGCATGACTTGAACAACTACCTGACGCCACTCACCGGCAGGGTACAGCTCCTTAGACGCAAAGCTTCCAGAGAGGGGCAGGAGAGCTATCGGCGTGACGCCGATGAGATAAGCAGCGTCGTCAAGCGCATCGAGAAGCTGGTGCAGAACCTCATGGACCTCGGCAGGCTGGAGCAGGGCATATTCCAGCTTGCCCGGCACAGCACCGACCTGGTGGCGCTGGCCGAGGATATCGCCCGTGCCCTCGGTACACCTGCCTGCCCCGTGGAGGCGCGATCTTACGGGAGAGTGCAAGCTGACGTTGATAAAGACAAGATACGCCAGGCACTGGAGAACCTGGTTACAAACGCGGTCAGACACTCACCGGAGGGCGCACCCGTCTATGTGACAGTTGCAACTGAGAAGCGAGAGGACGGAGAGTGGGCACTTATTGCCGTGAAGGACCAGGGGCCAGGCATAAGCCCCGAGTTGATGCCGAAGCTCTTCACGCGCTTCGCCCCGGGCCCTAGCTCCGCAGGGTTGGGGCTGGGGCTCTACCTGGCGCAGGGTATCGCCCACGCGCATGGAGGTGCAGTTACGGTCGAGTCCCCGCCTGGTGCGGGCGCTACCTTCTGCCTGTCGGTGCCGATGGGCATTAGCGCACCCCTTGAAGCACCCGGCTAAGAGTGATTGCGAGCTACACGCGCCGTGTGTAGTCCGCACTTGCGTCTGGTGACACAAGTAGCATTTACCGACCGCCGTCTTGATCTGGGCCGGAGTGATCTGGAGTACCGATAAGCCGCGCTACGATCTCTGGGATAGCGTCAAGTGTAAATGGCTTGCGCACAAAGGCGGCGAAGTTGGAATAGCCGTTGCCATTCGCGCTTGCTGTGGCACTTATCAACACTATTGGAATGGCTCGATGTGCCAAATAGAGGGAGTCGTGCTGGATAAGGTTAGCCATGTCGCGACCGTCCATAACAGGCATCCTGTGGTCAGTCACGATGATATCGACCGGGGCTCCATTTAGCAGGTGGCTAAGAGCATCTTTCCCATTACTGGCCGATAAAACCTTGTAGCCGCATTCCTCGAGAAGCTCTCGTAGTAGGTTCACCGTCGCGGGTTCATCATCCACTACAAGAACCGTAAGCATCGCGCCTCCCTCTCTCCCCATCTTCCCCTGTCTGCTCTGGCCCACCTGTAAAGCAGTGCGTGGGTATTATGGGGCCTTTGCGCGGGGCGCAGAGGGTAGCCTCAGAACGGAGTGTGGCGGTGTGACGCTAATCTTCTCTATATTGCTCCCGTGCTGCGAACTCTTCGGTTCTGGACTCCTCGCGACCCCACAGTTGCGAAGCCGCAAGCTGTATTGCGAAGCAACTTTGGTGCCAGGGCAGCAGGCTCGAAAGGAGAGTAAAAAGCAGCAAAGCTAGACCTCCATCGGCAGGAACCCAGCTCCCGCTAAACACTGGCACTCTCTGTGATCTCCACTTTTCCGTCTCAGGTACCACGATGTGGGGGTCATTGAGCTTGGAGCAAAAGTCTGCCCTTGTAAGCCGCAGGGAACAGGCTCAGCTGTTGCGGTTCACTCGGCCTGGGCGGGTATCCTGGCGAGGCCGGGAGCGGTGAAGGTGGGGTCGAAGGTGAATACTTCGCTGATTCCCATGTACTGCACGACAGAGTAGTTGATGCAATCGGTGAAACTCCACTGTGGTTGCTCATCATCCACAAAAACCTTCCAGGCACGATCAAAGATTACACTGTCGGCCATGAAGAGACGTAGGATAGCGCTGTTGGTTATGAGCGCATGAAAAGCCTGGGCAGCGTGGAGCGAGCCGAAGACTTTGAAGGCCGTGTACACCTGATCGAGCACGTAGTCGGTCGTCACGAGGCGCACGGGCTGGTTGCGTAGATATTCCCATAGCTGCCGAGCGGCTTCGTGGTTGGGATCGTTCGGGTTGTAGAGGGCAAGCCAGCCGCTGGTGTTGACAAAAATGGAGCGCGCCATCAGCGTATGCCCCCGTCACTCTGCGCGCTGTTATCGCCCGCGCTAAGCGCGCTGTATGCCTCGCTGAGAGCCGGCAGCTCCCAGATCGGGTCGTCTGGGTGAGGCGTGTTTTGGGAACGATCCGGCGCTTCAGGTATATTGGCGAAGTACTGCACAACTGCGTCGCGCACCACCGCGCTGAGTGGCACGCCCATCTCCTGTGCCTGGTCAACCAGCCGTTCGTACATGCCCCTTTCCATGTAGAGGTGTACGTCAATATTCTGGCGCATCAAATCTCTCCTGCATAGGGTTACTCCTGAAGATACTGCTCAGTTTACAACTTGGAGGCGGGGTAGTCAACGTTAGCCTTAGGGATCAGGGATCAGTAGCTGGGGTGGCGCAATCTTGAAGGAGAAGCTGTGGAGGTGTTGCTCCCTCACCTGCCCTCACCCGCCCTCACCCCCAAACCCCCTCTCCCATGAAGGGAGAGGGGGCTTTCTTCTTGGGAAGAGCCAGGAGTAAAGCCCCCTCGCCCCTTGTGGGAGAGGGGCATGGGGTGAGGGGAGGGACGCCCCTGCACCCCAACTCTGAACGCTTACATTTCTTGCAACTGTTGAGAGATGCGACGGCACGATTCGTTGCGTATGCGGAGGTCAGATGAGCAGGCAGGCTTCGCTGGCGAGCCAGAAGAGTTTTTCGCGCACCGGTGTGTGGGTCTGCCAGTGGCGGGAGTCCCATTCCTCGCTGCCTACGTCGTCGCCGCCATAGAGGAGTTGGGCAAGCTCCACTCCCCTGAAGCGGGCGACCGCGAACAAAGCCGCGGCCTCCATCTCCACAGCCAGGCACCCTTCGGCTTTGCGGAGTTGGACCTTCGCAACCGTTTCGCGGTAGATTGCGTCGGTGGTCCAACATTTGCCTATGAGGTAGTCAACGTCGTGGGCGTTCAGCGTCTTCTCGATAGCGGCCACTCCTCGCTCGCTCGCGCTGACTTCACGGCCTGGGGGCAGGTAGTGGTAGGAAGTGCCTTCGTCGCGCACAGCAGTGGACGGCACGATTATATGACCCAGGGCGATCTTCGAGTCGAGCACACCTGCGCCGCCACACGCTATGAAGCTGCTACAGCCGAGGGCGATCATCTCTTCGAGGAGAGCCGCAGCCAGGGGCGCTCCCACCCCTGGGTGGAAAACCGCAAGGCGTTTGCCGTTCAGAGCTATTTCGTAGACGGGATGTGTGCCGATCTCGCTCTGGAGCCTGTATATTACCTTCGCCTCGTGCTCCTGAGAGAGCCCGGTGATTACATCTTGAAAGAAACAGGCTACTGCGTGTTGTGGCACCTCCGCGGCCTTGATCAGATCATTTGGCTCAAGCAGAGCCCGGCGTGAGCTATCAAACTCGAGAATCGGGTATTCCTGGCGCATCTATACTCCTTATGCTGCCTCTCGTTACGACTATTGACGACAGACGACCGGCTGCTTCTTGTCCTAAGGTGGGTCGCCCACTCCTGATGCCACTGCTCTGATAGAGGTGAGCAAGGCTTTGTAGTCAATTGCGGCGAAGTTGGTTGTATCTACCTCTATCACTATGCCGCCTATGTCGAGCGGCTCGTACTTACCTTTTAGCAGCGTTTCTTGTAGTTCTTCGTAGTTGAGATGGTCCAGGTGGCCCGGATGGCGCTCAGGGGAGCCGGCGCGCTGCGTAAACCTCTCTGCCAGTGTTACACCTTCGGTGTAGCAGAGCACCTGGCAGGGGATGAAGTTGTGCTTCTCTTTGAGTGCTCGGAATCTAGGACTAGCAAAGTCTGGGGTGAAGTTACTCTCTACAATATGTGAGATGCCTCCCGCAAGTTGGACCTCCACAAAGTAGTAGAGAATATCATAAGTAGCTTGCCCAAGCTGCCTTGACCAATCGCGATCCTTCCAGCCGAGGCGATCAAAGATCAACTCTTTGATGCTGTCTTTAGCGACCAGTGGCAGATGCAGCTCCTCGGCAATTCGCCTACTGAGTGTGGTCTTGCCCGTGCAGGGCGGCCCTGAGACAATCACGAGCAGGGGTGTTGTCATAGCTGTCGGGTCATGTGGTGTGCAGGTGATGTACAAGAGCAGCCAGGAGCGGCGGTGGCGATCACCCACTGCCTCTTACCTGGGGGTAACCCCCCAGGAGGGTTGGTAATCGTCTCCTTTAGTGAGGGTTTGGGGATTAGAGCCATCGGCATTGGCGAGCACAATCTTGAATACCCCTCCCTGTCTCCCCGACCAGGCTATATAGCTGCCATCTGGCGACCATGCAGGCTGGTAGTCCTCGGCAGAGTTGGGGGTGAGGTTAGTAGGCGTGCCACCTGAGGGGGAGATTGTGAAGATGTCGGTGCCCGATGCGGATGTAGAAGTGGAAATCTCGGAGTACAAGAGCTTATCGCCGGATGGGGAGAAGCGTGCTCCTACAATGGCCCCGCCCTGCACCAGCGTGCGCAATCCTGTGCCATCTGGGTTCATGATCATTATGGGCAGATTACGCGAATCCAGGTACTCGTACAGCGCAATGCTCTTGCCGTCGGGCGACCAGATGGGGCGGTTGAGGCTCTTGCCGAGTGAGGTAATCTCTTTAGGCGCGCCTCCCGATAGGGGAGCAATATACAATTCCTTCGGTTGGTCTTGCGCCGCCGCGCCTTGCATGTAGGCGATGCTCTTGCCGTCGGGCGACCAGGCAGGTTGTAAGGCGGCGTTCTTACCATCTGAGATGCGGCGTTTGCGGTTACCGTCGGCGTCCATGATGAAGACCTGCCAATCTCCTCCTTCGCGCTTGGACTGGAAGGCGATTTGTGTGCCATCGGGCGACCAGACGGGCTGAGCGCTATCAGCCTTTACATCAGCTGTGAGTTGTACCGCTTCGGTCGCCTTGTTATCAGCCCCAACTGTGATCCTCACAACAGTAGAAATGTTGTTGATGCCTGCCTGTAGCAAGATACGGCGGCCATCGGGGGACCAACTATCGGTTCCTTCTACAATCAGGTTCTGAGTAACTTGCTGCTGGTTGCTGCCGTCGGGGTTGACTACAAAGAGGTCGTTGTTTCCGGCACTGTCTCGCATTCTGACGAAGCAGATGCGCCCTGTGGCTGAGGTGGCGATGACCGTTTGCGTTTGCTCAGGCTGTGGCCGCAGTAGATCGGGGAGGGAGCCGGGGGCGAAGCGCGCCAGCGCCAACCATACAAGGAGGGCGGCAACAACTATTCCTGTTGCCCAGAGCAGCCCTTTGGGAGCGGTTCTGCGGGCACGCCCCGCGCCGGTCGCGGGCATGTAGCCGGAGACTGCTCCGGTGTTGCTTCTCGCTTCGGTTGTGGCTGAAGCCTGGGAGGATCCTCGCTTGCGTGGTTTATTGGGCATAATGTTATAGCGCCACCTGTAGAGTTACTTTGCATGCAGGGTCAGATGTAAGGCCGCAGAAACATTATACAGGAGGATGGAGATAAGAGGCCAATGGCATGGGCAGGGGAAAGGCAATCGCAATATGTATTAGGTGTTGCGTGGGGAGTAAGGATAATTTATCCTTACTCCCTGGTTCTTATCCTTAGTCCCTGAGGCTTCGCGCTTCACGGGTTCGCGTATGTACGTACCGCCTCGGCTAGCTGGTCTATGTCAAAAGGCTTGGTGATTACTGCCCTCGCGCCTGTCTCACGCTTGGTGCGGGCCACATCGTAGACAGCGGTGATGATCACAACGGGGATGCCGTCCCACTGAGGGTGAGACCGGAGAGTTGCCATGAACTCCCAACCATCCATAACGGGCATCATCAGATCGAGGAGAATTATCTGGGGCCGCTGCTCGCGCACGCGCTCAAGGGCTTCCAGGCCGTTGGAGGCTTTGCGCGTAGTATGGCCCTCGGCCTCAAGCACATCAGCGATGAGGTCACAGAGGTAAGGCTCGTCTTCTACCACGAGCACATCCTTGGCCTCCACCTTCGTTTGGCCCCACTGCGAAGCAGAGCCTGCCTCATTGTCAGCCATGTATAAAGGCCACTGTCGAGCGCCGTAGCGGTTGACGCGATAGGCAAAAGTTGCCCTCGACGGGAGCGCAGTGGAGGTTTGGTCTGTGAGGTATTCCGTTATTGCTTTAGCCATATAAGCGGGTCACGTTAGAGACATATTCAGCCACAGGAATCCTGCATAAGAATGGCTGCCAGGGTCTTAATCACCTGCAAGTTACGTGCCACCTATTACGTCAAGTTACACTCTGTCATGTGAGGGTTCAGAGTTGGGGTGTAGCAATCTTGAAGGAGTAGCGCTCACCTACCCTCACCCCCAACGCACCCTCACCCCCAACGCACCCTCACCCCATGCCCCTCTCCCTTCATGGGAGAGGGGCTTTACTCTTGGTGAGTGCACAGGAGATAGAGCTGTGCTCCCATGAAGGGAGAGGGGGCTAAGCTAGCCCCTCCACCCTGAATCTGAACACTTACCTCTGTCATGTGAGGGTGATCAGGCATCGCGTTCGCGCTCCAGTGTGACGGCGACCGAGCCGGTGGCGCTGCCTTTGAGGGGCGGCTGTAGCTTGGTTACGGTAACTCTTGCCTTTGTTATTCGTGGGTCGTGGAGGATGACTTTGCTCAGGATGCGCCCCGCCAGATGCTCGATGAGCTTGCTCGGCTCTCCCTCTACTTCGGCGCGAGCTATCTTGTAGAGGGCTGCATAGCTTACCGTCTTCTCCAGGTGGTCGGAGGCTGCGGCTTCGGAAAGGTCGAGCCACACTGATATGTCAACGCCGAAGCGTTGCCCAAGGGTCGTTTCTTCGGGGTTCACGCCATGGCGTCCGAAAAAGACTACATCTTTGAGCGTTATCTCATCTTTATGCACAGGCAGATTCTAACTCCCTTGACGCTACTGTGCAAGGGATGTTACTCTCTAGAGAAAGGGAGAGAGGGATAAACAAAAGGAGAATAGCAGGATGGCAGAGAATCAGAGTAGCATACAGAGAGCAGAGACGGGGGCCCAGGCGGGGCCTACAATGATGCCCATATCGCGGCCCGGGCCTGCTGACCAGGAGTTGGAAGCGCATCAGAAAAGGGTGCTTCTGGTGGCGGCGCACCCCGACGACCCTGAGTTCTCATCGGCGGGCACAGTGGCAAAGTGGGTGGGTAGCGGCATAGAGGTGATCTTCGTTGTGGCTACGAGCGGCGACAAAGGCACGCCGGACCGCGAAATGACACGCGAGCGGCTCAGTAGCCAGCGAGAGGACGAGCAGCGTGCAGCCGCCGCGAGGCTGGGAGTAAAAGAGGTGGTTTTCCTGCGCTTCCCCGATGGGGAGCTTCTGCCGAATCTTGAGCTGCGCGGCGCTGTCACACGCATGATACGCACCTATAAGCCCTACGTGGTGATGACCCATGACCCGCTGACGTTGTTCTACAATAATGAGTTTATCAATCACCCTGATCATCGGGCTATCGGCCAGGCTACCATAGATGCTATTTACCCTACCGCCCGCGACCCGCTTCAGTTCGCGGAGCAGACAAAAGAGGGGTTGGAGCCTCATAAAGTCAAAGAAATATACCTGTGGGGCACAGACCAGCCCAATGTGCTGGTAGAGATAAGCGACACAATAGAGGACAAGGTTGAGGCGCTGAAATTACATGTGAGTCAGGTTGGGGAGGCCAAGGAGCTTGCTGAGCGGATAAAGAGCCGCGCCGCCGACATAGCCGCGCCTCACGGCCTGAAGTATGCTGAGGCGTTCAGGCGTGTGGTTATGAGGGCGTAGCAGGGGTCGGGATTGGAGCCGTGCGCATGGAGCTAGCGCCTGAGTTTTCTTCAGTCTACGATTAGCGTCTCACGTCGCGCACGACGGCAGGCGATGGAATCGCAAAGGCCCAAAGAGACGGTTTTCTGGTATTTACAAAGCGCAAAGCGGAGAGTAAAGCATAGAAAGATGGACCGGCGAAGCGGCGGTCAGGCGGGACCTGGATTGTCGGTAGTGAGGAGTCTGGTTGCAATGCAGGGTGGGCAAGTCCTGGTGGGTAGTAAAGGGGGGAGCAAGGGTAGCGAGCTCAGCTTTAGCCTGACTGTGGAAATGGCCGACTTCGGCAAAAAGCTTGGCGCAAGCGACTACCCTTTGAAGCCCCTCAGTGCACGGAGGCTACGCGAAAGTGTGAGCCGGTTGTTGGAGAGTAACGGTCCCACCGCTGCGGGCGAGATATTCTAGTGGTCAAAGCTATAAGGGGCAGGGCCGTAAGCGGCACAACTATTCTTCTCGTGCGGCACACAGATGTGCATAATCCGGGCGACGTGCTTTATGGGAGACTACCGCGCTTCGGGTTGAGCGCGCTGGGCGAACGCCAGGCTGAATTTACGACATTGGCGCTTGCCGAAGAGCCTGTCTCGGTTTTCTATACTTCTCCGCAGCTACGAGCGCGCCAGACGGCACGCGTTATCTCGCTGGCACACCCAGGCGCACCACTGCACGTGACGCGGTTGCTGGCCGAGGTGCTTACAGGCTGGCAGGGAAGGCCACACAGCGATCTGGAGGCTATAGGCTTCAACTTTTACGACAATCGTGTTAACGCGGAGGATGAGAGTATTCGCGACATCTGGCGGCGGATAGAAAAGTTCGTGGAGAGGGCTCGCCGTAAGCACCCAGGTGAAACAGTAGTTGGGGTGACGCACGGCGATGTAGCCATGCTTGCCCGCGCGGTTTACCTGCGGCAGCCCTTGTCTGTGGCTTCGCTTCGCTACCCGAATGTTTATCCGGGCAAAGGCTCGATTACGCGGCTACTCTTTTCGGGCAAGGCTCAAGAGACATATCCCGTAAGAGTGGACTACTACGACCCAAACAGCGATGACACGCGATGGTCGCAAGGTTGGGTAGAGTTGCAGCCTGAGTCCGTCGCTGGGGGCACACCTTGATTGCTTTTGTTACGGGAAGAGGGACAAAAGTCTGAATTTGGGGGAACTTAGTTAATGTGAAAAGGAAGAGATGGGGGCCAGGGGCTGCATCTTTTTGTTTTCACATTATGAGGATGCGCCACTACCGCTCTGCGGGGATGCGGAGGAGGAGTAGAGGCTGGCTAACCTTACCTGCCAGCCCTGCTGCTACACTCCCGATCCAGAAGGTGCCAAGTCCGGCCCTTCCATGGGTTGCCAGCACGATGATGCCCGCTTTTACCTGCTGTGCGGTTGCTACGAGCGATGGGATAGTTTCTCCCCGCCTCACCGTTGCCCCCACCGTGATATGTTGTGAGCTGAGGGTTTCGCTTAGAAAGCGCAGGTAGTTTTGCGCTTGTAACGCCTCGGTGTCTAGCGTGGCTGCTGTGGAGATCGGTGTCAGGCGTGCTGAGGCGGCACGATCTCCGGTTACAGTGCTGATAGTCGGCACCACTTTTACCAGATAAAGCTGGCTAGCGCAGGAGGAGGCAATTTCGGAGGCGATTGGCAGCGCAGCTTCGGCGGAGATTGTGCCGTCGAGGGGGACAAGGAGCAGATCAAGGGCTGGGTTCTCTGCACTGCGGTCGGGCACAAGGAGCACAGGCACGGTCACTCTACGTAGCACTTGCTGGGCAATGCTGCCGAAAACCAATCGTTTGGGGCCGCCGCGCCCATGTGCGCAGAGCGCGATGATGCTAGCCCCTAATTCGTCTGCATGAGAGGCAATGCTGAGGGCGACATCGTGTTCCTCAGTGGCGTGTACATGCTTTTCCAGATTGGAACCGGGGGCGATGCGCTCTGAGAGCCTTGCAAGATAATCTTGCGCATCGGGCACAGAAGCCAGGTGAGGCTCGCCATGCACGGTGTGGGGCGGGTGCTCCTCGATTATGTGCAGCAGGAGGATTTCCGCACCTGTGCATGCGGCGAGCGCTGAGACAACGGGCAGCGTCGACTCAGCAAGGCGTGAGCCGTCCAGGGGGACCAGGATGCGCGTCAGGCTCTTGCCGGCGTAGCTCATATACCGCCTGCAGCGAAGACGCTGTAGAGCAAGAAGAGGTTGAGGCCAACTATGACGGCGGCAATCAGGCTTGTAGCGATTGTGGTAACGCGGCGGTTGACGAGCACTCCCATAAGGTCTCTCCGCTTCGTGAACATCACCAGCGGTATCAAGGCGAAGGGTATACCGAAACTGAGCACAACCTGGCTAAAAACCAGGGTTCGAGTCGGATCAAAGCCGATGGCTATGACGAGAAGCGCAGGTATCATAGTGACCAGTCGGCGCAGCCATATAGGTACCTTCCGGCGAAGATATCCCTGCATGATCACCTGGCCGGCCATTGTTCCAACTATGGATGATGATAATCCTGAGGCCAGGAGCGAGATGGCAAAAAGGATAGTTGCCGCGCTACCGAGAAGAGGCTCCAGCGTTCGATAGGCTTCCTCTATAGTGCCTACGTTGGCGAGGCCAGCGCTATTGAAAGTGGCGGCTGCCATAATTAGCATGGCGGCGTTGATTATACCGGCCAGGCTCATAGCGATTATAACATCTATAGCCTCGAAGCGAAATAGCCTGCGCTGCTGCTTTTCGTCGCTTACTACAATGCGGTTTTGGGTGAGAGCGGAATGTAGGAAGATGACATGCGGCATGACGGTCGCGCCGAGAATGGAGACAGCTAATACCACGCTCTCTGTGCCGTCGAAGCGGGGGACGATGGCGCTTGCCGCTATGAGGCCCCAATCAGGACGGTCCAGGATTGTCTCTATGAGGTAGCAGAGGGCTATTACCCCCACTAAAGTAACGATAACCGCCTCAAGGGGCCTGAAGCCACGACTTTCGAGGCCCAATATGATAAAAATTGCGATGCCTGTCACGATTGCTGAGGGAAAGAGGGGGAGGCCAAAAAGTAGATGAAAGCCCAGGGCCGCGCCCAGGAACTCAGCGAGATCGGTTGACATCGCCACCACTTCAGATATGCCCCACATCGCCCAAACAACTCGGCTCGGAAAGCGCTCCCTGCACATCTCGGCGAGGTTACGGCCTGTGGCTATGCCCAGCTTGGCCGAGAGCATCTGGATCAACATAGCCATCAGGTTGCTGGCGATGATCACCCATATCAGCAGATAACCGAACTGCGCTCCACCTTGTATGTTGGTGGCAAAGTTGCCGGGGTCTATATAAGCGACGGATGCAATGAAAGCCGGACCGAGGAAAGGCAGGATTCGTTTTATCCCCCGGTGCGTGCTATGCCCTTGCAACACCGCGTGCGCAGTCGAAACCGTGCCCACGTCTCCTGAGCGAATCTGAACCTTCTTTGCGTCGCTTTGTTGCTCGCGTAAGTTATCTTCGCCGCCAGCGGCATCAACATCGCTTACAGCCTCGCCCATAGACCCCACTCACCTCAGATTTAGGCTCGCCTAATTTAGTCTGACCTAAATATACCAGATGAAGATGGGGATGTCAATAGGGAATCGCCCGATAGGTGGCTGGCCTGGCGGCCTCTTTGTCTGCAGCCTCAGCAGTGGGTGTTACAGGTATGTAGCGCGAGCCCATGTTATATTGTAAACGTTCAGGTTCAGGGTAGAACAAAGTTCAAGAGGAGCTGTGCGCCCTCACCTGCCCCTCCGCCCCTATTCTTCTGAAAATAGCCCGCTGAGGACGTACTTTCATTGCCGGTTGGTGGCCTTGTGGGTCATGAGTTATTCTGAACGCTTACCGTGATTGTGCGTATCCTGGTATAATCAGGGTATGAACCGTATTCAAATGGCCGAGCAGAGGACTGCCCTTGTGACAGTGCCAGCCGAGCGCAATATTTTCGACTTGAGTCCTGAGCAGCTAGCTGCGCTGTTAGCGGAGTGGGGCGAGCCGTCTTACAGGGCCAAGCAGGTGCTGCATTGGCTCTATAAGGAGTTGGCAGCTGATTTTTCGGAGATGAGCAACTTGCCTTTGGAGCTGCGAAGGAAGCTTGATGCTACACTGCGGATAGGCTCTGGCGAGATAGTTGCGCAGAAGATTTCGGCGGATGGTTGGACGCGAAAGCTGCTGATGAAACTGCGTGATGGCAGCACGGTCGAGGCTGTGCTTATGCTCTACTATGATCGTGCCACCGTCTGCATATCGTCGCAAGTGGGGTGTGCGATGGGCTGCTCTTTTTGCGCTACGGGCCAGATGGGTTTCACCCGCAACCTCTCGACGGGTGAGATTGTTGAGCAGGTGGTTTACTTCAACAGGTGGCTTCGAGATCATCCACACCGCCCTCTGCCGACGGCTTTGCGTGGCGCTCGCTATGCAGGGAAAAAGGCAGGAGTGGGGCAGATGCCAGCGCCCCAAATGGCTCCACAGCAGCTAGACGAGTCTGCCTGGCACGTGCCGGATTATGCGCTCACAAGTGACCGGAGGGCGGCGGTCAATGCTGTTACGAACGTGGTTTTTATGGGGATGGGCGAGCCACTACTCAATTATAAGAGCCTCTGGGGAGCAATCCGAACACTAAACTCGCCCCAGGCACTTGGAATGGGCGCACGGCGGATTACCGTTTCTACGGTAGGTGTAGCTCCGCAGATTCGCCGTCTGGGACACGAGGAGCTTGCGATCAACCTGGCTGTTTCACTCCATGCGCCAAATGATGAGCTACGCACTTCTCTGGTGCCTATGAACAACAGGTATCCTATCGCTGAGGTTATGGCTGCGTGCAAGGGCTATTTTGAGGCAACTCACAGACGCATCACTTTCGAGTATGTGCTGATCAGTGGGCAAAACGACCATCTGGAGCACGCGCGCCAGTTGGGTGTGCTCCTAAAAGGAGTGCTTTGCCACGTCAACTTGATACCGCTCAATCCGGTGGCGGGTACAGGCATGCAGGCTACGCCTCGCGAGCAGGTGTATGCCTTCCAGCGCATAGTGGAGGAAGAGGGCATCCCAACTACGGTCCGCATTGAGCGCGGAGTGGATATAGCGGCGGCCTGCGGCCAGCTAAAAGTAGAGGAGGAGCCGTATTCCAGGCGCAGCTCGCTCAACCCGGAGCTTGTGCAGGCGCACGTTCAGGCTGATTTGGCGAGCCAGCTTTAGGGCGTGTTTGCAAATTACAACCAAAGGGTAAGTGTTCAGAGTTGGGGTGGAGCAATCTTCAAGGAGTAGCTGTGGAGGCTTACCCTTACGTACCCTTACGTACCCTTACGTACCCTCACCCCCAACCCCCTCTCCCATGAAGGGAGAAGGGGCATGGGGTGAGGGCGGGTGAGGGTACGCCCGTACGGATCAGATACCCCAAGAAGATTGCTCCACCTCAAATCTGAACAGTTACAAGAGGCGTGGCGGTTCCAAATCACCCCCATAACTCACTAATATTACCGTTTACAAGCACACATGAGTGCGCTATGCTGAGAGCAGCCAGTAATATGCAACCAAATCATCTTAGTATGCATACTACTATGAAATACGATAGCTATGCACTCACACTCACAAACTCCACACCCCATGTGGTCTTCAACCTCTCGCGCATTGCGGCAACTTGTACGTTTCTATCTCGATCTGCCGGTTATTTGTTCTCTGTGGGTAGGCTCTCGTAACGTTAGCACTCATGGCAAGCCGTACGATGATCTGCCGCTAAAGGAGCAAGAGGCTTTGCTCTTGTTAGCAGATGGGCTGACCAATCGGGAGATGGTGGATGCTCTGTCGGTGAGCCTGAACACAGTGGAGACACACCTGCGCCATATCTATCAGAAGCTGAGCGTGCGGAATAGGATAGAAGCTGCTAAGCTCGACTTTGTACAAAATAAAAGGAGGTAAGAACGGGTAAAGGGACCCACAAGCTCTTTGTTGTAAGATAGAAGCCTACGACAGCACTATCCGAAACGAGGAGGCTCACGATGTCCCTACC
>DAHVFG010000058.1:0-17397 GCA_027317125.1 Chloroflexota bacterium
TCTTGTGATTTTCGGCCACTTGAAAGCTGCTCAAGACGACCATTTCGCGGGCTATATCTGCTGAGTAAGGCCACTGGCACAATATGTTGTTCTAATGAGCCAAGTTCGGCCTAAATGTTGAAGATATGTGGGCTGAGTAGTTACTGCGCAATAACATAGTGCCCGGTGAGATGCCTGGTAAGTTCCAGACTTCGCCTCGTCCATACAACTGCCCCAGCATTGAGCACAGCTTGCAATTTCCATACCTGACCGGAAGATGCGCTTAAATATAACGCCTCACTTGCCCAACAGGTTCTGCTATACACAGCGAAAGTGTTTGAGGGCGTAGAGGGCAAGCTTTCGCCAGGTTCAATTCCCCCTCAACAGTGCGCTTAGCCAACATCAACGTTCACTAAAAGTGGGGACAAATCAGATGAAAACAAGCAAGTAGCTCCGCCGCATGGAGCTACTTGCTTGTTTTCGAGAACGAAAGCCCTTCCCCGCACGTGCGGCAGCAGTGCCTGTGCGTTATACCGGGAGGCGAAATTAGCAGCCAGAGAAAGCTTGCTCAGCCTCCTGGCGATGAAGCTAGCTCGCTGCCGAGCGCGCCCAGTACGATCCTATGGCCCTCAGGCAGATCAGGGTGTAGCTCCATGCGGGCGCGCTGGAACCACTGTGTCAAATACGTCTTGCCATCATTGGGGTTGGTCATATTAGCAGCCGGCGATATGGGGAAGCCAAAGGTGCGCTCACCGCCGTTGTTCAACCAATAGTCGTAAAAGCCTCCCGTGATGGCCTGACCGGTGGTGGGGAAATATTTCCCCTCTCCTGGGTCATCGCTCCGTGCCCACGACAGATTTAGCTGCGAGGCACGCTCCTGCCCGATGAGGCCCAGCACGACCTCAGGTGAGGCCCCACCTGACCCCGCGTTTTCAGGGTGTAGCTCGAAGCGAGCGCGCTCAAACTGCTGGACCAATATGCCGCCTTGCATCTCCTCCGGCCCTATTGGGTATCCAAAGTTCTTCAGCCCCCCGTATTCGTTCCAGAACTTTAGAAAATCATGCCCTACCGACTGCCGAGTTTCCGGGAAGTAGAGCGCGGGGCTTGAAGGGTGATCATTGAAGTAGTTATAGACGCGGGTGGCGAGTTCAGGCATCTTGTCGTAGACAGTCTGATAGCTGTCCATATTGCTTGCCATAGCCACAATCACGAACGGTCCCGAAGGCCCATACACAATGCCTGCATCATGGAGTTGCAAGTCGAGCGCCCCTGTCTTGTGCGCGTAGGGAACGCCGTCAGGAAGGCCGGGCGCTATCAGGTTGTTGATCTGCTGGTCGAGCATCATCTCGATCATCTGCTTGCTCGAGTCGGCGTCCACCATTTGTGAGGTGGCAATCATCTCCATTTCGCGCATCATGTCAATAGGGGTGGTCAGATTGTCGCCCACGCCCGTCCAGTCGAGGAGGGAGTTGTCAAGCCCGTTCTGCTTCATAAAGCGATTAATATTATCAGGCCCCAGCACGCGCACCAGAAACGCCGCCGCGGTATTATCGCTGACCGTCACCATCAGATAGGCTGCGCGGCGCAAGGTGAGCGTAGTGCCCACATCAAGCGCCAGGTTGCCCTGGATGCTGTCAAAGTAGGCGTCTTCGCTTGTCACATCTGATGTGTCGTCCAGGCTGACTATCCCGGCCTTGACCTGACGGTAAAGCTCGTTGAGCACCCACATTTTGTATAGCGATGCCGATATCTGTTGTTTGTCGCCGTTAAAGGCGGCGAACTGCCCAGTGTCGAGCTTTTTGACGGCTACACCCCAGTCGCCGCCGAGATTGCCAACAACATCTTCAACAATAGCTTGCAACTGGCTGTCAGGCTCGTCGGGCGCGCTACTGTATAACGTCACAGGGGGTTCAGAGGTACGCACAACCTGTGCAGCAGCCCAGGGTGCGCCTGAGCCAGGCAACAGTAATGAAATTATGATCAATGCCGTGATTACAAATAAACCACGGGCTTTGCGACGCTTCGCCAACTAGCTACCTCAGAAAAGTTCGTTCCCACTGATTATATAGTATTTTGAGGAGAGTAGAAAGAGCTTTGTACACAAATAGGTAACAGATCAGGTATTACTTTCGGTCAAAAGTGTGCGGAAAGGTTGACGGGGGCAGTTCGCGGTTATATAATGAGGTCAAGAAATCTCCTGAAAGAGGGAGGGTGCGTCTATGATACTGATAAGGAGCGGGGCGTTGCTCACTTTGCGTGAAGCTGGCCCTGACTTGAAGTAAAAACACCGGTGGCGAGTGCGTCTCGCGCCGGTGTTTGTGTCATGTGGGCCATGGTAACTTTTGGGACTTCCGCGAGTTACTGTAGCGTGGTTATTGGTCAGCACAAAGATCGGAGGATCAGGTTATGAATTCCAGTCTTATCGGCAAGATCGAAAAAGCACAGCGCTACGAGCACGAACCAGAGCGAATTGCTATAAGCAATCTAAAAGCAGATTTCCGTGGTGAGCACGACATCTATCACCTTGCATTGGACGGCAATCATTGGAGTTGTTCTTGCGCTTTTTATTCGGGCTACGGCACATGCAGCCACGTAATGGCCGCTCAGCGCATTTTATCCCCTATGCTCTCAATCGAAAGCCGCAGCGAATCGCCGCTGCCGGTAGGCTCCAGAGAGAGCGCCGGCTAGACTGCTGAGCCAATACTCTGCTTTTCTCGGGAACTAACTTTAACAAGCACAACAGCGGTAGCCATCAGTGTGCTACCGCTGTTGTGCTTCTCTTTGCAGGGCGGCGCACTGTGGCGCGAGGCCACCTAACTCTGCTCAAGCTGTATCGCAGAGCTTGTTGATAGCGATAGTTAGACGCCGTGCGGTTGTCATCTTTCCTAGAGCGGCCATTACATCCTCAGGCTCTACGCCCTCCGCGCGACCCGCCAGCGCAACTAACAGAGGTATTACCCAATCTTTGCCCCCGCAACCACATCTGTCGGCTGCCTTTGCTAATAACTTGCCCAGCGTCTCAGCATCGAACCGGGATTCGGGCAAGGCGGCGCAAACGCTTGCTATCTCCTCAAGTAGCGCGCGCACCTCTACGGCATACATATTGCGCGGCACAAGCATGGCGCGCTCGTACGCGCTCTGAGCGAAGTTGCCGGTAGTTACCTCTTCCAAGCTGGTGGCCTTCTCTGATGATCCATCGTTCTGTTGTTTGCACCTCCATTATACATCACCCCAGGTGCCCCTCTGTAACTGTTCAGACCAGGTGTGAATGGGCGTCCCTCCCCTCACCCCATACCCCTCTCCCACAAGGAGAGAGGGGGCTTTAATAACCCCGTCGAGGGCACGCCCGCACAGATACCTCTTGAGCTTGGTTCTACCCTAACTCTGCCCTTTTGCGCCTCTCCCGCCGTAAGTGTTCAGACTTGAGGTGGAGGCGGCTAGTCCCCTCTCCCTTCATGGGAGAGGGGCATGGGGTGAGGGCGCACCCCCTACTCTGAATACTTACCAAAAGCCAGTAAGCGCTCCACTCTCCAACCCCTTCCTAACTCGTAATTCTGCCTATCGCGGCCTTGCATCCCCTTCCCCAATATGCGACAATGGCCCCACCACCTATCCTACTATTGAAGTGTGAGGCACCCCCATGACCGAGCTAATCTGGGAGGGGAAGTACGGCCCCGATGGCAAGAAGACCGCCCCCTTCCACTACCCCCTCCCCTTCCAGGACATAGAGACCGTCAACGAGCCGCAGAGCGTTCGCGCCTACAACTACAGCCTCTTCTCCGCCTCACACCCCACCGAGTGGCGCAACCGCCTCATCTGGGGCGACAAAAAGTATGTCCTGCCCTCCCTCCTCCCCGAGTTCCAGGGCAAGGTCAACCTCATCTACATTGACCCCCCTTTCGCCACAGGTGCCGACTTCTCCTATACAGTCACCATACCTGCCGACTCTTCTTCGCCCCCCCACACTACCCTAGATAGTGGAGATACCACCTTCCTCAAAGAACCCAGCATAATCGAGCAAAAAGCCTACCGCGACACCTGGGGTCGTGGACTCGATGGCTATCTGCAATGGTTCTACGAGACTGTGGTATTACTCCATGAACTTCTATCCGATGATGGGAGCATATTTGTGCATTGCGATTGGCGTGTAAACAGTCAGATACGTCTAATTTTAAACGAGGTTTTTTCGAGTGAATACTGCTTAAACGAAGTTACTTGGCTACGTAGCTCATCAGGGAAGACAACGTCCAAGAGTTTCCCACGAGATACAGATACCATCCTATATTACTCAAAGTCACCCTCGTACATATTCAACGCGGTCTTTCAACCACTTTCGGACAAGACGATTGCGATGTACGATAAAGATGACCACGACGGACGTGGCCTATATAGATACTACCCGATGCAAAAAACTGGCGGGCCGGGCCCCGAAACGACTTATGATTACGTAGATGATAATGGCAAGATATGGAAGTGCCCAGCGAAAGGCTGGCGCATGAAGTATGAGAAGATAAAGGCGTTAGAGAACGATGACAGGCTTGTCCTTACTGGAAACACTCTTCAAGAAAAAGCTTATTGGAACGAACGCGAGAACGAAGGGAAAATAGCAAGTAACCTTTGGAATGATATACCTAATCTGCAAGGCTCAAGTAACCAGATGCTAGGCTATCCCACCCAAAAACCCGAAGCTCTCCTGGAACGCATCATCCGCGCCTCTTCCAACGAAAACGACCTGATCCTCGACTGCTTCGCGGGCAGTGGCACCACCGCAGCCGTAGCCGAAAAGCTAAACCGCCGCTGGATCACCGCAGACCTGGGCCGCTTCGCCATCCACACCACCCGCAAACGCCTCCTATCCATAGAAGGCGCACGCCCCTTCGTAGTCCAGAACCTCGGCAAATATGAGCGCCAGGCGTGGCAAACCGCCGAGTTCGGAGAGAGCCATGCCGGGCACGGCACCCGCGCCGAAGTAGATGCTGCTCGCCAGGCACGCTACCGCCGCTTCATCCTCGACCTCTACGGCGCAGAGCCTATCGAAGGCTACACCTGGCTGCATGGTGTCAAAGCCGGGCGCATGGTCTACATAGGCTCCGTAGATGCCCCCGTCGCCCTCGGAGAAATCCGCCAGATAGCCGCCGAGTTCTGGCGTGCAGCCGGGCCGGAGGGAGCCGCCACCAACGGCGTAGACGTCCTCGGTTGGGACTTCGCCTTCGAGCTAAACGAAATGGGCAAACAAATGGCAGCCGAAGCCAACGTAGACCTCCGCTTCAAGCGCATCCCCCGTGAAGTCCTCGAAAAAAAAGCCGTCCAGCAAGGCGACATCCAGTTCTTCGAGCTCGCCGCCCTCTCCCTCTGCCACTCCCTGCAAGACCGCAGGCTAGAACTCGACCTCGTAGACTTCATAGTCAACCCCGACGACGTTCCCCCCGACGTCCAGCAAGCCGTCACCCACTGGACCCAATGGGTAGACTACTGGGCCATAGACTGGGACTACAAAGAAGACACCTTCCACAACCAGTGGCAAAACTACCGCACCAAACACGACCCTAAGCTAATCACCCACGCCGCCCACACCTACGACCACCCCGGAACCTACATAGTAGTAGTCAAGGTAATAGACCTCCTCGGCAACGACACAACACGCGCCCTGACCATCGAGGTGAGCTAAAATGCCCCGCACCAAAAAGACACCCACAGCCCAGCTAGACCTGACAAACGTCCGCGAGAGCGTCAAAACAGCCCCATGCGTCCCCGCCCTCCGTGAGGCCGTAAAAGCATGGCAGGCCGCAGGCTACGAAGGGGCAACCCGCACCACCCGCTCCCTCCTCAAACACTGGTTCTACACCGACCACCAACTCCCCGACGGCACTCGCTTCCAGTACCATAACTCCCAGCAAGAAGCCATCGAAACTATAATCTACCTCTGGGAAGTCGAAAAAGTACGCACCCGCAACGACCTGCTACAACGCTTCACCCGCGAGCAAAACCTCCGCCTCTCAGCCTACGACACCTTCCCGCGCTACGCCATAAAGATGGCCACCGGCTCAGGCAAGACCAAAGTTATGTCCCTCGCCGTCGTCTGGCAATTCCTCAACGCTATGCGCGGCGAAGGCACGGATTACGCCCGAACCTTCCTTGTCATAGCCCCCAACGTCATCGTCTTCGAGCGCCTCCGTACAGACTTCGGCGGCGGCTTCATCTTCAAGACCGACCCCCTCGTACCCAAAGAAATGAAGCTCTACTGGGACCTCGACTGCATCTTGCGCGGCGAAGGCGAGCGCGCCCCCAAAGAAGGCGCCCTCTTTCTCACCAACATACAGCAGCTTTACGAAGACAAACCCGCCGCAAGCGACGACGGCGAAAACGAAGAGATAAGCGACCTGCTTGGCCCTCTGCCCCCCGCCAACTTGCAAGAGCCTGACCCCTTCCCACAGCGTATCGCCGAGCGCGGCGGCCCCCTCATGGTCATCAACGACGAAGCTCACCACACCCACGACGAAGAAAGCGAGTGGAATCACGTGGTGCGCCGCCTCGACGCTGTAGCCCCCATTGCCGCCCAGCTAGATTTCTCAGCCACACCCCGCTTCCAGAAAGGCGCGCTCTTCCCCTGGACAGTCGTAGACTACCCCCTCAAACAGGCCATAATGGACGGCGTAGTCAAACGCCCCGTAAAAGGCGTAGCCCACATCAAAGAAGCCCCATCAGCCGATGCCAGCGTCCGCTACGCGGGCTTCCTCACAGCAGGCGTCTATCGCTGGCGCGAATATCGCGAGCAGCTAGAGCCTCTCGACAAAAAACCCCTCCTCTTCATCATGCTCAACAACACCATAGAAGCCGACCAGGTAGCCGCATGGCTCCAGGAAAAGTACACCCCTGATTTCGGCGGCGACCAGACCCTCGTCATCCACACCAACCTCAGCGGCGAAGTCTCCACCAAAGACCTCGAAAAAGCCCGCAAGCTGGCCCGAGAAGTGGACGAAGGCACCAACAAAGTCAACGCCGTCGTCAGCGTCCTCATGCTGCGCGAAGGGTGGGACGTGCGCAACGTCACCGTAGTCGTCGGCCTGCGCCCCTACTCCTCCAAAGCCAACATCTTGCCTGAGCAGACCATAGGGCGCGGCCTCCGCCTCATGTTCCGCGGCACAGGAGTATCTTATCAAGAACGTGTTGACATAATCGGCAACGACGCCTTCCTCGATTTCGTCGAGCAGTTAGAGCGCGATGAAGACATGAAGCTCGACACCTTCGACATAGGCAAAGATAAACTCGTCATCACCAGCATAGGCCCACTGGCCGACCGCGCCGACTACGACATCGCCCTGCCCACCATCACCCCCTCACTCGTTCGCAAGAAATCCCTCTCAGAAGAGATCGGACGCCTCGATATAAACGACTTGCGCACTCCCGTCCTGCCTCGCAAGCCCGGCGACGCCGCCGAGCGCGACTTCCAATACGAAGGCATTGACATAATCACCCTCACCCGCGAGTTCGAACGTCACTACACAATCCCTGAGCCGCAAACCTCCCAGGAGATAATCGGCTACTACGCCCGCCTCATCGCCAACAACCTCAAGCTCCCCTCCCAGTTCGCCGCCCTCGTCCCAAAAGTGCGCGACTTCTTCGCCAACAAAGCCTTCGGTGAGCCTGTAGACCTCGACGATAAGCTGATAATAAGGGCTATGGCTCGTAGCGTGGCAGGCTTTGTGGTAACAGACTCCTTCGAGAAGGCGCTGCGCCCCCTCCTTGTGGAAGAAGTAGAGCCGGAGTTGGAAGCCGCCCCCCGCTCCCTCTCTCAAACAGTGCCGTTCCCCTGGTCGCGCAAAACCTACGAGGCTCGTAAGTGCATCTACAACCTGGTCCCTTGCGAAAACGAGCTTGAATACGCCTTCGCTCGCTTTCTCGACAAAGCAGAAGATGTTGAGGCTTTCACCAAGCTCCCTGACCAGTTCGGTTTCGCCATCCAGTACGTTGACGGCGGTGCCAACATGCGCCTCTACTACCCCGACTTCGTGGCCCGCCTCAACAACGGCCACTACTGGCTCCTGGAGACTAAAGGCGCTGAAACCGTAGATGTATCCTACAAAGATCGCGCCGCCCAACTCTGGTGCGAAAACGCCACCACCCTCACCGGCGACGTCTGGCGCTACATGAAAGTCCCCCAAAAAAGCTTTGAAAAGCTCCAACCCTCCGACTTTGAAGACCTCACCGCCCTCCGCTGAACTTCCAAAAGCAAAGATAACTGTTCAGCGTTGCCCCCTTTCACAGGGGAGGGGCTGTGGTGTAAGAGTTCAGACTAGGGGTGCAGGGGTGTCCCCTGATACTCACCAGGAAGCAAGCCCCCTCTCCCTTCATGGGAGAGGGGCATGGGGTGAGGGTGCGTAAGGATACGCCTCCACAGCGACTCCTTCAAGATTGCTATATCCTAACTCTGAACAGTTACCTCCCGCCCCTTGCTTTCGTGCTATATTACTGCTATGTTATACTTCCGTGAGCGATATGCGCTCAGATTAAAGGTGAAGTAGGAAGGTTATTGGTGAGGCCGCCTGAGATAACAGCAGGTGAGTTGCTAAAGGCTGCCGGAATGACGCTCGCGGTGGCCGAGTCTTGCACTGGTGGATTGCTTGGTGGGCGGCTCACCGGCGTGGCAGGCTCGTCTGCCTACTTCCTGGGAGGCGTGATCGCTTACAACGACAGTGTTAAGACCGCGCTCCTCAATGTGCCCGCCGCGCTCATCGCCGAGCATGGCGCTGTGAGTGACGCTTCTGCGGGCGCGATGGCAATAGGCGTTCGCTCGCTGACAAAGGCGGATATGGGCATCTCTATCACGGGCGTGGCGGGGCCGGGCGGAGGCACGCCTGAGAAGCCTGTAGGCGCCACCTATGTAGGAGTAGCGGGGCCGGAGGGCGTGCGGGTCAACTATTTCCTGTGGCAGGGGGACCGCTCCTCAAATAGAGAAGCGTCTGTGCAAGCGGCTCTGGATATGCTGGTGGACTATTTGAGGAGTATGTCGGAGAAACAAGATAAAAATATAGAGGATGCTGAATAAATTATGGTTGCACTAACTGAAGACAAGAGCCAATTGCTTTACCAGAGTGAGTATGAGACAACAACTCTGCCCAACGGCTTGAGAATCATAACCGCAAGCATGCCGCATACCCGCTCGGCTGCTGTCCAGTTCTTCATTGGCGTGGGTGCGCGCCACGAAGAGCCACGAGTAAGCGGCATCAGCCACTTCGTGGAGCATATGGTCTTCAAGGGCACGAATAAGCGGCCCAACCCGGTCCAGATTTCTGAGGCTATAGAGGGGGTTGGTGGCTCGCTCAACGCCGCCACCGACCACGAGCATACGAGCTACCGCGCCCTGGTCCCCAGCCTTTATATGGGAACCGCCGTGGATGTGCTGACTGACATGCTCCTGGACTCCCGCTTTACGCAGCGAGAGATCGGCAGGGAGCGAGACGTTATTATAGAGGAAATCAACTCGACCTTCGACTCGCCCGGCGACATAGTGGACATGGTATTCGACGCGATGCTCTGGGGAGAGCACCCTCTTGGCCGTGATGTGGCAGGTTCGCGCACAAGCGTGCGCCGCATCAAGCGGGATGATCTCCTCCGCCACGTAGAGGATTACTACCGTCCCGAAAGTATAGTCGTCAGCATAGCAGGCAAGGTGAGCCACGCCGATGTTGTGCGCGAGGTAGAAGATCGTTGGGGTGGCGTGCGTGCCTCCATGCGCCTGAGGGCAACGCAAGCGCCTGAGCCTGCGCCGCCCGGCCCGCGCGTCAAGCTCTACCAGAAAGATACTGAGCAGAGCAATCTCATAGTGGGTGTGCCCGCCGTCTCCTACACCGATTGCAGGCGCTATACCCAGGATGTGCTTGACGTGATATTGGGGTCGGGCATGTCGTCGCGCCTATTCGTGCAGCTGCGCGAGGAGCGCGGGCTTGCCTACTCGGTCTCCAGCTTCGTCAAGAATTATCATGATACAGGCGCTTTCGGTGTTCATGCAGCAATAGACAATGACAAGGTGTTGCCTGCTCTTGACGCGATAATGGCCGAGCTGTACAAGATCAGGGAAAGCGCCGTACCGGAAACCGAGTTGCGTAAGGTGAAGGAATATATCAAAGGCCATACTCTGCTGAGCCTTGAGCGCAGCGGCTACGTAGCTCACTGGGCAGGGTGGCAGGAGCTTATGCTTGGGCGCATTGACTCCGTTGAGGAGGCGCTTGAGCATATCGAAGGGGTGACGGCTCAGGAGGTGCTGGCGCTGGCGCAGCAGCTATTCTCTACAGATAAGCTCCACCTGGCTGTGGTTGGCCCTCGCGCTTCAACTGTCGCGTATAGCAAAGCCCTGAAGGTGGGGTGACAAAGCCTCTGGCAGCAAGCTTCGGTTACTTTTCATGAAAAAAAGAGGTGCAAAAGAGTGCCCTCACAGCGCCTTTTGTGCTAGAATGTTCGGAACATGAACGCATTGCCACTTAGCTCGCCCGACACCCCCGCTCCACGTCACATCCTGGTGCTGTCGGACGATGTCGCCTCTAAGATCGCCGCGGGTGAGGTCGTGGAGCGTCCAGCATCTGTAGTGCGCGAGCTTATTGATAACTCCATAGATGCAGGCGCTCGCACGATTAACGTGGAGATAAGAGGGGGTGGGCGCGAGCTCATCAGGATTATTGACGATGGGTCGGGGGTTGCGGATGAGGATATGCCCCGCGCCTTCCTGCGCCACGCCACCAGCAAGATCCGCACAGCCGAAGACCTCTGGGCTGTAAAAACCCTCGGCTTTCGCGGCGAAGCGCTCTTCTCCATAGCGGCAGTGAGCAAGATGAGGCTGGTGAGTCGACCTCAAAGCTCGCAAGCAGGGTATGAAGTGGCCCTTGAGGGAGGGGTTGTCACCTGCGAGGGTGTGTGTGGCGCACCCTATGGCACCATAGTTACAGTCCGTGATCTCTTTTATAATCTCCCGGCCCGCCTCAAGTTCCTTAAGAGCCAGCAGTCGGAGGCGGCTTACATAGCCGGGCTAGTTCAGCAATATGCGCTCGCCCACCCCACCATTCGCTTCAGCCTGACCAATGAGGGCCGCCTTACCTTCCAGGCCCCTGGAAGCACAGACTTGCGCGGCGCGGCGATCTCTGTCTATGGAGCCGAAGTAGCTCGCGCCCTCTTGCCCGTAGGTATGGAGCCTGATGAGCTCGATGAAGAAGATCTCGAGCCGCAGGACGCTTCCCCCGTGCCAGGCCTGACAGTCTATGGTTACGTTTCGCCACCTGCTATCTCGCGCTCGAATCGGCAAGCGATGCACTTTTTTGTGAACAGGCGGGCGGTGCAGAGCCGCATGCTCCAGTTCGCTGTTGAAGAGGCGTATCATTCGCTGCTGATGGTGGGGCGGCGGCCCATCTCGATTATCAATGTGAGGATAGACCCGGCGCTGCTGGACGTGAACGTCCACCCGGCGAAGGCCGAGGTGAAGTTCCGTGATGAACGTGCGGTTTTCAGCGCGGTGCAGCGTGCGGTGCGGTCGTCGCTCACAGCGCACGTGCCCGCCGCGATCTACGGCTCACGCGGCGCTGATGGGTGGGCATTGCCTCTGCCGCAGTCTCACGGCGGGCTTGATAGCGAGTTTGGGCGCTTTGGGCCTGTGGTAATGCCACAAGCGCGGCCAACGCAAGGCGACCTCTGGCAAACGGGCTCTCCCACTGAGGGGGCTGATAGCGATGCCACGCCGCTGCCCTCCCCCCCGGAGCGCAATTTGCCTCCGCTGCGAGTAGTCGGCCAGGTGGGTGCTACATATCTCATCGCGGAAGGGCCTGACGGCCTTTTCCTTGTTGACCAGCACGCAGCGCATGAACGGGTGCTTTATGAGAAGCTGGGAGTAGCTTTGCAAAGAGGCGCGATAACGGTGCAGCCTTTGCTCCAGGGCGTGCCTCTCGATCTCAGCCCCGGGCAGCGTGCCGAGGTCGAGCCTGTGCTGCCGCTCATGCTGGAGCTTGGCTTCGAGATTGAGCCTTTTGGTGAGAGCACACTGCTGGTGCGCGCTGTCCCCGCCATCTATGCAGAGTCACGGCGCGATCTTGGCCGCGATCTGCTAGAGATACTCGACACCGTGACGCACGGTACGCAGCCGGCGCGTTGGCGCGAGGAGATGGCGATCACTCTGGCATGTCACAGCGCGGTACGTGCCGGGCAGGTCCTCTCGCTCGATGAGATGCGCGCTCTTCTAGCCCAGCTGGAGCTATGCCAGTATCCGCGTGCCTGCGCTCACGGGCGGCCCACAATGCTCCACCTCTCGCAAATGCAGCTAGAGCGAGAGTTCGGCAGGCGGATGTAAGGTGAACGAAACCACCGCGACCTCCACAAAGGCGCAGGGGTTTCATAATGCTTGTTATCTACCTCATCTATCCCTGCAACCCGCCCTATTCTCTTAATTCTTCCTCTTCCTTTGTGCTCTTTGTCTCTTTACGTTCCCTATTGTCGTCCTCCGCATCGTTACTCAAAGCTATGCATCACACTCCGGCCCACGACAGGCTAATCAGCAGCACAACGGTGACAATCGATACCGTCGCGAGAAAGAGCCAATCTCTGACAGCCACGCGCAGCCGCTTATGGTAAGTCCTGTCCGAGTATGCGCCGAAGGCCCTGCTGTCCATAGCCACGGCTAACCGCTCTGACCTTCTGATCGCCCCTGCCAGCAAGGGTAGAGCATTTCGCTTCAGCGCATGAACACGCCCTATGAGCCCTCCCGATGCGCCTACACCTCGCACTCTGGCGGCGGCTTGTATGTTGGTGTATTCGGCGGCAAAAATAGGTATGAAGCGGTATGCAGCAAGGACCGCGAAGGCCAGCTTATAGTTGATCCTGGCTTGCTGCACAAGGCTCAGAACAAAGTCTCCCGGCTCGGTTGTCGCCACAAAGAGGAAAGATGTGGCTATAAGAACGAGCACCCGCAGCCCGATGGACAGCCCCAGCTCTACACCCTCGCGACTCACAACCAGCGACCCCACAACAAAGAGGGGAAGCGTTGGACCAAGATCGCGGTGAAAGAGAGTATTGATTACTACGAAGCTAAAAGCAAGGAGAACGAAAGGCGAAAGGCTCCGCACGACATATCCCGGCGAGATACCTCCGAGCAGTATGAGGGCTGCAAGAGTGAGTACCAGGAAGGTCGTTGGGGCAGCAATATCCAGCACGAATGTCACCGCCACTGTGACGATAAGGATGGCAAGCAGCTTTATGCTGGGGTTCAGCGAGTGGAGGAAGCTGCTGCCAGGCGCATATCTGAAAGCGCGCATATCTCCTCCGTGAACTCGCTGACTGTCATCATCAACGGGAAACCTGGACTGCTCTCTCTTATCCGCCGCGAAACCGCGTAGAGAGGCGGCACCTCCAGATGCCCCCTGGCAAGCAGTTCGCCCTCGGCGTATAGCTCCCGCACGCTCCCCTCGAACTCCACACGCCCCGCGATCAGCACGCCGACCCTGCTCGCATATTCGGCCACGAGCTTCATGTCATGTGTTATGATAATTATTGTGACGCCTTGCGACCTCAGCCGTTTCAATTCTTCCATGATGCGGCTGGCACTGCTCCGGTCCTGCCCGAACGTCGGCTCATCGAGGATAAGTATCCGCGGCTCAAGGGCAAGCATCGTCGCTACGCTGAGCCGCCGCTTCTGCCCCTGGCTGAGATTATAGGGGTTGGCCTCGCGCTGCTCCTCCAATCCAAACTGAGCTAACAGGCTATTGACCCTCCGCGCGATCTCCTCCTCGGATACTTTGCGTGCTCTGAGTGAAAAAGCCAGCTCGTCATAAACCCTCAAGGCCACAAACTGGTGCTCAGGATTCTGAAAGATATATGCTGCTCGTCTGTTTAGCTCCTTACCCGATAGGCGCGAAACGTCCTCACCCAGTATTCGCACTCTGCCTTCTTGGAGGCGGTTTAAAGCTATCAAGTGCCTGGCGAGGGTGGTCTTTCCTGAGCCGTTTGGCCCAACAATGGCATAGAAGTCGCCCTCCGCGATCGTGAGCGATGCCTCTTGCAGCGCTAATGTGCCATCAGGGTACCTGTACGACAAAGATTCGACCTGGACCGCCGGTGGCCCGCTCTTCTCGATCTTGTTTATTGCTCCCCTCGATTCTGGGGCTACAAGGGGTAAAGGCCGTTCACCAATCACTCTCTCAAGGGCGGTGACGCACTCGCTAATCGTCAGTGGGTACGGCTCCAGGGTGGTGCCGCGCTCCTGCAAGGCATCGGCAAGCTCTGACACCTGCGGCTTCCACACACCCAGTTTGCGGAGCAGTTCTGCCTGCTCTTGCAACACCCGACGTGGAGGGCCATCTGCGGTGATAGTGCCGCCCCAATCAAGCACCGCGATTGAATCCACCCGCGACATTAGCTCGTCAAGTTTGTGCTCAACTATCAACGTTGTATAGCCCTGAGCCTTCAAATGCGCCAGAGAAGCAAAGAAGGCGGAGGTGCCCGCCGGGTCGAGGTTGGCGGTTGGCTCATCAAAGACCAGCACCGAGACGCCCATCGCCAGGGTGGATGCGAGGGCAAGCCTCTGCTTTTGCCCTCCGCTCAGGGTATCAGTACCTTGCTCCTCAAGCCCCACTAACCCGACGCGGCGCAGGGCGTCCCTGCTTCGCTCTGCCATAACTTCAGGGGGCAGCTTGAGGTTTTCCATACCAAATGCCACCTCATCGCCCACCGTGAGGGTGGCGATTTGCGCCTCCGGGTCCTGAAAGAGGACCCCAACCTGGGTGGTCAGCCATGACACGGTGGCATCTGTCGTTTTTTTGCCATTCACCAGCACGTCGCCTCTGATTTCCCCATCCATCTGCCGGGGGATCAGCCCATTGAGGGTCAGGGCGAGTGAGCTTTTGCCCGCGCCGCTTGGCCCCAGCAACAGCTTCACTTCGCCCCTTCTCAACTCCAGGTTGATGCCGTGCAGCACCACCTTGCCCGTCTCAGGGTAGCGCAAGCGGAGGTCGCGCACGATTACGGGCAGCTCCGGCCCGGCAACCTTGGTTGGCTGCCCTGTTCCAGTTGAACTTGGCAGTAGTTCTGTCACACGCACTCCTGCACAATGAGCTAGAAGTCTGTAGTGGCTTCTGCTTGTCGTCGTTCGCGGCCTATGGCGAAGCGGTTGAGCACCCCTGTTGACAGCAGCGCATCACCTAGCAGCCTGCCCCCGACCACAGCGAAGATAAGCACGCCTATGATATACGCCACCAACGTGATAAGTAGAAGGTCAACGCTGTAGCCCGCATAGTAAATAGGGATATAGTAAACGAAGCCCGTCACAGCAGATGCCACACCTGCCAGTGAGAGGGTCAGCCAGTCGTAACGCCTCCATGCGGTGAGCATGAAGATCACCTCCGCGCCCATACCCTGCACCAGACCTCCGACCGCGCCGCCTATGATGCCATATTGCCCACCCAGCATCGTTTCGATAGTTGCGGCGATTATCTCCGCTACCAGCGCTGCTCCGGGCTTGCGCACTATATATGGTATGAGGATAACAGGTATCCACCAGAAGCCACCAATAAGGTCATTCCAGGGTCCCAGGAAGACGCCTGCCCCCGTGTACACTGCGCTCCATGCCGTAAAGAGAGGCCCAAAGGCCGCCCCAACAATCGCCACAAGCAGCAGGTCGCGGGTCTGCCAGGCCGCGAAGATGGTTTTGCTCCACCACGCTACCACCGCCACGACAGCAAAGACCAACAGCCAGAAGAACGCCGTTGCCAACGCGATAGCCACGTCATTGCTGCCCCACTGTTGTTTGAACAAGTTGTATAGAAAGCCCCAGGCAATAAAGAGGGCAAGGAAGCCTACCCCCGCCACAATTATTGCCGGGCCGGGCTTCGGAGAAGCGCTGTTTTGCCCAGGCCCCCTTTGTGGCTCTACTTGCGTGTTGTTCATATCGTTACCTCTGCTTCTACTAACGAGCGACGCCCTTTAAGTTGGTTGTTGCTCAATTGTCGTATCTCCGCTATCCTGGCGCGTGTGCAGCACCACAATCAGCAAGTTGCCACTCTCCAACCACACTCTAGCGCCTGTACTAACCGCCACGTTGCTCACGCCTCTGCTGCTTCCTGCTGAGAGGGTTTCATCAAAAAGCGGGTACTCAAGCTCCCCTGTGCGTACACCTCGCGCATCGCCGCCAAGCGGCAACAGCGTTACCGTGTCGCCCTGCTCGGCTCCCAGCACGTTCCACTCTCCTGACTTTGCGAGAAAAACCTCTTGCCTTCCCTCAACCACTCTTATATCTACCCTAGCCAGCATCGGGTTAGACAGGAGAAATATGTTGGCTAACGTATGGTCAAGCCTACCACCCGTGCCTCCCAGCACGACGATTTTCTGAGGGCGATACTCCAGCGCGGCCAGCACAGCAAGCTCAGTATCCGTTTCAGACTTAGTGTTGTGCTTGTAGCGCCTCACTTCGACGCGGTCCGCTTCAAGTTTCGCTACCAGCGCGGGATCGCTACTGTCGAGATCGCCTACAACAAGGTCGGGTTGCAGGCCAAGCTGCGCTGCGAGGCCTGTGCCGCCATTGGCTGCCACAACGCGATCAGCCCTAGGGAGCCAATCTACGGCTATAGGGCCGCTCCAAACAGGGCTGGCGGCCAGCACCCAGACACAGTTGACCTGCTCGCCCTCTGTTGGCCGCAGCCGGGCTTCTTCGCCGTCACTTCGTAACATGCACACTCCAAACTAAAAAGCCGCATTCCGAACAGGGAATGCGGCCACGACATCAAACTAGTCTTTGCTTTCCCTACGCTGGCATTATCCAGAATCAGGTTAGAGGGTCCGCGACAATTCGGTCGCGATCTCAGCCTGGCTTCCCAAGCTCCCCTAGCACTGTGTTATTAAGTTGTCGCCTCTATTATACAACCCTGCGGACCCGTACGCAAGCACAATATCTCCAGTAAATGTTCAGAGTTAGGGTAGAACAATCTTCAAGAGGTATCCTGCGCGGGTGCGCCCTCACCCCCAACCCCCTCTCCCATGAAGGGAGAGGGGGCTTGCTTCCTGGTGAGTATCAGGAGACACCTCTAATACCCCGTCAGGGGATACTCCCTTGCACCCCAACTCTGAACGCTTACTATCCCCAGTGGCCCGGCGTCCTGCCCTTATCTATACATTTTCTCCACTGCTAATCTGACCGCCTGATAGTCAACTCCCGATGCGTGGTGTTGCGCCTCTGCCGGGCTGCCTCGAATAGGATTATAGCACCTGCCATAGCCGCGTTCAGCGACTCTGTGCCGCCTGCCATGGGGATGGTAAGCAAGGCGCCGTTGGCGGCAAGGCTGCGGGCTTCCGGCGTGATGCCGTGCGCCTCGTTTGACACTATGAGCGCTGCGAGTCGTGCCCAGTTTATCTGATCATAAGATACCTGTGCGTCAGCTTCGGCAGCATATATAC
>DAHVFG010000059.1:0-17097 GCA_027317125.1 Chloroflexota bacterium
CGCACCTGTGGAAGGTGGGCATGTGGCTGTAGCTGTCACTGCTGGTGTGGCTGTAGGCACTACGGGCGTCGGGGTCTGCGTGGCTACCGCAGTGGCGCAGCCAGGCAGAGTAAAGGTAAGTTGCAGGCCAGCGGTGAGGCCTCCTGTGTTGCACTCGAATTGTGTGAACTGGTTGCTCCCACCTATCCCCTGCACACCTACTGTGGCGCTGGTGCCTGGGTCTGAGAGTGCTCCGTAGATTACATCAAAGCGCTGTGTGCTCTGGTCTTCGTACAGCCGTACTTCGTAGTTGAGTGGTGTGCCTGTGCTGTATAGCTCTGTGCGCCACTCTATGTTGAAGATGCGGTTGGGTGCGGTGCCACTCACCGAGGTGAATATCCCCTCACCCGTGCCGTTGAAGTTATCTGTCCTCTGGTCGTCCCAGTAGGGGAAGATGGTGTAGTCAAAGCCGCTTGCTGGCAGGCATACGTTGGAGAATGCCGGCTCGTAGTCTGATGGGAAGTCGAGCCTGCCGTTAGAGCTGGCATTCACTGTGGTGTATGTCTGCCCATAAAGTTTGTAGCTGAATGGCAGTGCGATTGAAGTGTCACAGTCATCACAGCTGCTCCCTGTGTTTGTGGTGCCTGGCACTATCGTCGCTGTGGACGTGGCTATGGCGTAGTTGCTGCCTGTGCCGCAGGACGTTGGGGTCGCGCTGGGCGTGTTAGTAACAGTATTAGTGGGCGTGCTTGTGGGCAGCGTGCCGGTAGCTGTGTTGGTGGGCGTGCCGAGCGGGGTTGTGGCGTCGTAGCGCTGGTTGAAGTTAGCGCCGTTGGGGATGCCTCCACTATAGTCATACCCGCCCATGGCATATAAATAGCCGTCAAGCTGGGCTACCCCATAATCACGGGTAGCATGTACCATGTTCGGGAAGGCGCCCCACGAGTTGGCGACAGGATCGTATAAATATCCTGTAGCATCAGGCACAGGATAGACGCCCCCCGCTACGGCGATTTTGCCGGAAATCTCATAGTTGGTCGAGCTATCATAAGCCCACGCCCCCATGTCGCCGCGCGCGGTCGGCAGGCTGGCGATAGTGGTCCAGGTGGGGTTAGGCTGGCTGGGGTCGAGCCGCTCTACGTTGACAACGGGCACAAGCTGGCGTGTCGAGGGGTTCCAGGTGTCGCCCCCGATAGCGTATATTTTACCGTCGAGGGCAGCACCCGCGATGAAGCCGCGCCCCAGATTAAGGTTCGCGGTGGTCAACTGCGTCCACCTGGAGCCTTCCGCGGCCATGGGATCGAACTGCCAGGTATCGGAGAAGACGGACCCCGACCCAAGCTGAGAGAAACCACCAAAGACGTACAGTTTGTTGTTGACTACCGCATAACCGCCCGGAATGCGCACAGGGCTTGCAGGCCATGGGTCGCTGGTCAGGACAGAAACGGCGTCGGCATTGGGATCATAGACGCGCACGCCAGGGGTTGGTATAGAGTCAATGCTGTCGCCGCCGACGGCGTAGATGCGCGGCCCGCTTGCGTCGGTAAGGGCGGCGACCACCATGTTCGCTGTGTATCTGCTGCCGACCTGCGCGCCGTCGAGCAGGGCGTTTTTGCGCACTATAGTCCCCGGATTGCCCGGAGTATACTCCCAGATCCACTGTAGTGGATAGTCCTGCCCGTCCAGGCCATGCCTGCCGCCAAGCACATATACTTTGCCGTTAGGCTCATACGCAGCGGCTCCGGCTCGCTTCAACTGCAAAGGGTAGCTGCCGGGTGTAGCTTGAATAGTCACCGTAGGCCAGGGGGCGATGTCGGCCCATGTGCCCGTCTGAGGCTGCTGATTTGTCGCGCCTTGCTTGCCCTGGGCCAACGCCGTGCTGAAAGCTTTTGCGCCGCTTGCGGCATAGGCGGGGCCAGCTGATGCATTATTGCCTCTACTGAGAGCCGAGATCAGTAAGAGAACCAGCGCCAGCGCCGAAGCTAAGATTAAAGACCCGAATAGTCGCCTGGTCATGAATTGCTCCTTCCTTAGCTGTATCTTAGTTTGTGATCACTCCTGCCTGGGCCAATGTGCGATATCTGCCCGATTTCTACTGCCGCCCATCTACCGCCTCTCTGGTGCGCGTATGCACGCAAGATAGCATAGCAGCACAATCTGCACGTTTAACTTTGGGCCTTACCGGTAAACAATTAGAAGCTCAAGCCAACTATCTGGCGCTGCTCAGCATAGCTGCCGGTGAGCGGGGTGTTGTAACGAGGAAAAGCACAGCGAAACGCCGGACGCGTGGTGAAATGAGACGGGAGAAGATCGCGCCCGGCTTTTCGCCTGTTATCTTAGAGAGCAGCGCCCTCTCTTTGTTATCCTCTGCCGGGATTGCTCGGCAAAGGTATAGGGCTGCCCGAATACATAGCGCAGCCACAGGTGGCCTGCACCGGATCGCCGCACGCGCAGTCGCAACAAGTCCAGTAGCCATTGCCTTGCGTAGCGGTCCAGCAGCCACCCTGATAGTAGGCATAGTAGACCCGGCACTGCAATATCTCGCCGTTGTACATATGCTGGAAGCAGTGCGCGCCGTTGCAGCTATCAGGCTGGGGCGGATATCCACCTTCATAATTGCAATATGGGCCTGGCGGGCTGCACACAGGCACTGATGGTATCTTATTAGGAGAGGGAGAGGGCCCACCAGCGGCAGAGGCGCTGCCGCCCAGCACGTGGCCTGCGGCGAGGGCGGCCACCCCGCCGAATATGGTAGCGCCCGTCTGCTGGAGGAATTTGCGACGGCCTACTGCCCTGGCTAAACCTTCACTCAAAACCCGCACTTTCTGTTCTACCATTGGACTTTCTCCTTATAGAATTGTTGCGCCTGCTGTACAACTGCACAAAAGAGAGTTGCTCTGCGAGCGCGCTACGCCGTTAGCCGGCCTCTGCGACTATGCCTTCTTCTTCGTCAGACTGAACGCCGGTCTTCAGTTCTTTGTAGTAAAGGTCCAGGCCCCCTTTGGAGTTGACCAGCCCCTTGGCTCGTATGGTCCCCTTCTCATCAATCATGAAGATAAAAGGGGTTACGCGCACCCGGTAGCGGTCGAGGAGGTTCTCCTGAGGTGTGTAGGGGAGAATAGGCAGTGTAGCGCCCGTCTCGGAGACAAATCTAAGGCTTTCTTCAGGGGAGGCCGCATTGAGCCAGAGCACAGCCACATCGGGGTGTGTTCGCGCCCAATCGTGCAGCTGCGGCAAGAGGATGCGGCAGGGGCTGCAATGTGGCGAGCCAAAGATCAGTGCGACGTCGCGTCCTTTGTAGTCGTGCAAGACGCGAAGCTGCCCGTGCTGGTCGGCGAGGCTGAAATCGGGAGCGCGGGTGCCTTTGTTAAGGCCATCTCGCGACACGCCCTGCGCGCTGCCCAGGTACATTATCCCAAGTTGCCGGTACAGCAATAGCACCAGCACACCGAGGGCAAGCACAAGCGCCCACAATACTATATAGCTGACCAGCCAGATGCCTTCCATCGACTCCTAACGGCGCAAAGCGAATCCATGCAGTAGCATTCTGCCCACTCAGCGACTGTGATGAGCAGTGCGCTTATTATATCCGCGCCCTGGCTCTTTGTCAACGTTTCGGGCAAGGAGAATTGTCAGAAAGTACAAAAACATGCCACCTAATATCTCGCACTACCCCACTACCCAACCTACGATCTCTGATCCCTCACCCTATTATTCTTGGCTCTCTTTACGCCCTTCTACCCTACCTGTAAGTAAGCTCCCGCGCCATCGCAACACCTAAAAACACCCTGCCACACAAGCAGGGTGTTTTTGCTTACCATCACTACTACCTAATCGAGATATTCCTTGAGCTTGCCGGTCTCCTTGGAGGCCCGCAGCTTGGTGAGCGCCTCGGCTTCTATCTGGCGCACTCGCTCTCGCGAAACTCCCAGCTCATCCCCTAGCTCGGCCAGCGTGCGGTTGTAGCCATCCTCCAGGCCGTAGCGTAGCTGTATCACCCGCTTCTCACGCTCCGTTAGCCCTGAGAGCATATCCACCACTTCCTCTTTGAGGATTTGCTGAGAGGCGGCATCGGCAGGGGCCACAGTGTTGCGGTCCTCGATAATGTCGCCAAGCGAAGCGTCCTCCTCCTCACCGATAGGCATCTCCAGCGACACCGTTTGCTGAGAAGCGCCCACTATCTGGCGCACCTTGTCGGGGCTGATATTCATCTCCTCAGCTATCTCATCAGCCAACGGCTCGCGCCCAAGCCTCTGCTGTAGCCTGTGCGACACCTGCGTCAGTCGCCCAACCGCCTCTACCATATGCACGGGCAGCCGGATAGTGCGGCTCTGGTCGGCAATCGCCCGTGTGATAGCCTGGCGTATCCACCAGGTCGCATAAGTGCTGAAGCGGTGCCCCTTGCGGTAGTCAAAGCGGTCCACAGCGCGCAGCAGGCCAAAGTTGCCCTCCTGTATCAGGTCGAGCAGCGATATACCCCGCCCCGCGTACTTGCGGGCCACGCTCACCACCAGCCGGAGGTTAGCCTCGATCAGCCTGCGGCGGCTTGCTCGCCCACGAGCATCCTCCGAGCGCAGCTTGCTTATATCTTCAATTGTCAGGTCAGAGGCTTCGCGCAAGCGCTCCTGCGCCCTCTTACCCTTTTGCATACTTATAGCCAGTGCTATCTCTTCGGTGGCAGAGAGGAGAGATACACGTCCGATCTCGCGCAGGTACATGCCTACCGAGTCTTCCGCGCTCTTATGATCGAAGCTCGTCGCACTCTCATAGTGCAACAAGTCGTCCTCTTCTACACCGCCGGCAACGGGCGTCTGGGCTGCATCCAAATTCATCACATCGCTCTCCTCTTCTTCAGCTAAAACCAGCTCCGCCATCTCAGGTTCATCGCCGTCGAATCCGCGAATATCAAGGTCTTCGAAATCGAACATGTCGAACTTTTCGACAGTACTGACTTCATCTTTGTCACCATGCTGGGCGCTACGCAGCCGCGAGCCAGGCACAACGTGCCAGGCCTCAGCAGAGTGCATATCCCAGGTCGTCTCCATCTGATCGGAGACGCTACGTACTGCCGGCATTAATATTTCCACGCCTAATGGTTACCTCCAAGCACCTCTCTATATTGCTGCCTCCGGTGGGGCCACCCCTTTGCACCGTCGGATAGCTCGATACCGTTGATTATATTTATGGCGTACTCTATAAGCAGGGTTTAGATGCTTGACCATAACCTTCTACTTTATTAACGCCACTGCATACGTTTAAGTTTCAAAGGCAATCTGTGCGTGATTACTATCTCAAAGCGCTAAGACAATAAGCGCGGCTCCCGGTATTACTCGCGGGCCCGCGCAGCCAAATTTGCACCTTCGCTCTATTTTAAATTGGAGAACTTTTATTCCTCGAATCGTATTTGTACCATAATTCACATACCGAGTCAATAGCTAAGGCTTAAAGTCTGATTAGAAGTTTATCAAAATACATCTTAAGTCCTAGAGGGCATTCAGTAGTAGAGCTGCGCCTACCAACCTCCACCCCACCCTCAACCCGCTACATCATAGCCTTCTTTTGAGAGGGTCCCTTCCAACCTCCTAAGCTCAACCTTGTCGAGGTCGTAGTCGAGCGCCACACGCTTGTTGGCACCGTCCACTATCGCCTCCGCACGCCGTCAAGCTCCTTCAGCACCTCCCCCATACTCTCTTTGCCATCGTCGCATGATATAGCAGACACCACCAGACTTACTTGTGTCATTTCTCTCCCTTGCTCCCTCTCCTTGTTGTGTTGCCTGCGAACCACTTCCTCCAACCGTCGAGTTGATGGGCCATCTTCTTCTGCAAATTATGTACCAACCACAACCTGCCGTTTATTCTACTTTGCGCCCCACAACAAAGGCCCGTAACTGTTCAGCTTCAGGGTGGAGGGGCTAGCCTGGCCCCTCTCCCTTCATGGGAGAGGGGGTTGGGGTGAGGGTAGGTGAGGGTACGCCTCCACAGCTACTCCTGCAAGACTGCTCCACCCCTATTCTGAACTCTCACAGAGGCCCACTCAGAGAACAAAGGGAGTGCCTTTATGGTATTATATATCCGTCATTTATGCGCCGGCTCCCTGGCGCGGGGCCAATCTCTAGCTGCCGCTTCGACTACGACTTGCACGCCAACACACTCTGCGAGACCTGAGAGGAACAATATGCTTAAGGTAGAGAAGCTCACGAAAGTCTATCCTGATGGAACCAGGGCGTTGCACAACGTCTCCGTAGAGATACCCGACGGGCAGTTCGTCGTGATCATCGGTCTGTCGGGCGCGGGCAAGTCCACCTTCCTGCGCTGCATCAACCGCCTGGTAGAGCCTACCTCAGGTAAAATCTGGCTTGATGGACAAGAGATTACAGGCGCTTCACCCACTCAGATACGCCGCATACGCCTAAAAATAGGGATGATATTCCAGCACTTCAACCTTGTAAACCGCTCCTCCGTGATGACTAATGTGCTTTCGGGCCGCCTCGGCTATCGGGATACTCTCTCCTCGATCTTTCACCGCTTCCCCTCCTCTGACTACCAGCTTGCCATGCGTAATCTTGAGCGCGTCGGCATTGCTCAGAAGGCGTGGACCCGCGCCGATAGCCTGTCAGGAGGGCAGAGGCAGCGCGTAGGCATCGCCAGGGCGCTGATGCAGGAGCCTAAGCTGATGCTGGCCGATGAGCCTGTGGCCTCGCTTGACCCCGCTACTTCTCACTCAGTAATGAAATACCTGGAGCAAATAAACAAAGAGGATGGCATCACCGTCATATGCAACCTTCACTTCCTTTCGCTGGCGAGGCGCTACGCAGACAGGGTGCTGGCCTTTCGTAATGATGGCGAAGGCGGCGAAGTGGTCTTCGACGGCCCGGCAGTGGACATAGATGAGGCCAAGTTTCGCGAAATCTACGGTGAGGACGCAATGGAGGTAGAGATTGGGCCGGGAGGCGGCAAAGTAGCTCCCGACCCCGCGCTGGCAGGAGGTGCACGCTAATGGCAAGTGTAGAGAGACCAATCACCCAGCAGCCGAGCACAACAGGCGCTCCCGGTATGGCGCGGCCTGGGATCAAGCCGCCCCGGCCTTTCTTCGTCCGCTCTCTGGCAGCGCTCGTTATTACAGCGGCGCTCATCGCAGCCCACGTTTACGGCTGGCAAGTAGCAGCTGTTGACCCGGGCAAGCTGGTCGAAAAAGCGCCCTATATGCAGCGTATTCTCTCACAGCTACTCAACCCTGACATAATATCGCACGACCAGCAACAGATAGTAGTTGAGAACAGCAACATAGCGGGCGCTGATAAGATTGTGGAGAATGGACAACCGGCGCAAATCACACAGCGGGTAATGCCTGTCCTCAAGACAGGTGAGGATGTGAACGAGGCTCCGCCGGGCACTCAAGCTTATAACCCTACTTTTACAGTTTCTTCGGGCACTGTAGGGCCAGGCCAGACGATAGCAGTCTCAGGCTCCGGCTTTCGGCCAAACGCCGGAGGCACGATCATCTGGCAGTTCCCTGGAACCAATTCCTTTCCCACGCCAATCGCCACCTTTGTGGCCGATGGTGCAGGCAACTTCAGCGCTCAAGCCACAATACCCTCTGACCCCACCCAGGTAGTTACGCTGTTCCCAAACACGCTGCGCGTCAGCCAGACGTGGGACGTCGGCAGCCCTTATCTGAGCAAGACCGTCGGCGTTGTGTTCAACAGGATAATAGAAACTATATTCCAGGCGTTGATGGGCACGACATTCGCCATCGTAATCAGTATACCGTTGAGCTTTTTAGCTGCACGCAACTTGATGGCCCACAATATTATCGGCACCACAATCTACGCTATCGCACGCACTATCCTGAACGTGTTGCGCTCTGTCGAAGTGCTGATATGGGTGATAATATTTGCATCAGCAGTTGGCATAGGTGCGTTCGCAGGCGTGCTGGCGCTCACACTGCACTCAATAGCCTCGCTCGGCAAGCTCTATTCTGAAGCTATAGAGTCGATTGACCCCGGCCCAATCGAGGCAATCACCGCCTCAGGTGCGAATAGGCTCCAGGTGATCATGTACGCAGTGGTGCCGCAATTTATTCCGCAGTTCATCTCATTCACCCTCTACAGATGGGACATCAATGTGCGTATGTCCACAGTCATCGGACTTGTGGGCGGTGGCGGAATAGGCTTCATATTGATCCAGTACATTAATCTCCTACAATGGAACCAGGCGGGCACAGCCATTATCTTCATAGCTATCGTAGTTATCGCGATGGACTGGGCGTCATCGAGGATAAGAGCGGCTGTGATTTAGACAATCCAATATACATTGGAATGAAAGGAGATCACCCCAAAGGGGAAGGGCTTTCTTCTCTAAAAACAAATACAATAGAGCAACCTTCTGTTGTATTTGTTTTGCAAACCGGCATCTACACATCAACAACCATTCCCTCACGCCCAGCGGTTATCTCTGCGCCAAGCCTCTGCGACAGGGAGGCTAGCTCTTCCTTTATCTGCGCCTCGTGCTTCGGGTTGATATGCACGCATATCGTGGACGGATAGTACCTTTGCTTTGAGTAGAATGCCTGAAGCTCTATCTCGAGCGAGAGAGGAGTCAGGTGCTTAAAGCGGGCAGCCTTTGCATCGTCCTCAGAGCGCATCGTGGTCTCAATGATCAGCAAGTCGGGGCGTATACCTGTCCACGAAGGATTACCTGCGTCGTTTGTGTCGGCAGTATAGAAGAGGCTTCTGCCGCCGCGCTCTACAAAATAGCCCACTGTAGGAACAGTGTGATTCATCTCGACAGGCAGAATCCTGTAGCCCAGCGCCTCGAAAGCTTCACCGGGCTTCACCTGGTGGAAAACCAGGGGGTGATAACCCTCCGACAGATGCTGCATGGAAGGCCAGACCACATCATTGAAGATGTGCGCCTGCAAAGCCTGGCGTGTATCATCTATACAGTAGATTTGCAGGCTCTTGCTTTCCCAAAGATTGTGCGCGAGGGGCGGCAAATCTTTTATATGGTCGTAGTGGCGGTGGGTGATAAGCACAGCATCTATTTGCCCTTGCTCTTCCAGGGTGAGGCTGGAGGTCAGCCCTCCCGCATCTATAGCCAGCTTCTCGTCTACCAACATAGAGATGAAGCGCGTGTCGCGGCTCTCACCCTGATGCGTCCCCAGTAATCTAACTCTCATATAATCGCCTGTGCCTCCAAGTTGCTAACCCCCGTCCACCTGCCGTGGGCTGAGCTGAAAGGACCTTCGATCAGCATAATAGCCTCATGCCGGGAGCAAAGCTAATATCGCCAATGAGAAAACAAAACCCCGCATAGCGGGGCCTGTGAGGTAGCGCATAGGGGATTCGAACCCCTGATCTCCTCCTTGAGAGGGAGGTGTCCTAGGCCACTAGACGAATGCGCCACATTCGTAACAGGCACCAGTGTACCAGAAACGGCGAGACACTGTCAAGCAATCGGGGAGGGAAGTGTAAGCGTTCAGAGTTGGGATGGAGCGATCTTCTTGGGGTAACTGTGGAAGCGTACCCTCACCCGCCCTCACCCCATGCCCCTATCCCATGAAGGGAGAGGGGGTTTTACTCACCCTTGTAACCTCGTCAGGGGCTTGCCCTTCCACCCAACTGCTGTGAAAATAGCTTCTCGCAGGCACGAATTAGAGCCTGCGAGAAGCTATTTTCATTCATGGGCGGTTGGCAACCAGCGATGTAAAACTCCTCTGAAAATGAGAAGGGTAGTAGTATAGAGGGATGCTAAATCACTCGTATTTTCATTCGTGATGGTGGCCCATAGGGTCATGGCTTACTCTGAACGTTTACTCCACACCTGGTGATTCAGGATAGAGGCAGGGTATAATGCTAATATGCGTGTGGGAATAGACGCTCACCTGCTGGCTTTCACCGAAAACTACCGCCAGGCGGGGTTGAGCCGGTACATAGATGAGTTATTACGGCAGATGCCTTCCATCAGCAGGCGGGATCACTTCGTCGCATTCGTCGGCAACGGCGCTATCCCACAGAGCTACCTCACCGCCAGGTCTCCTAACCTTACCTTCTCACGCAGCCACTTTCCTACGGTGAAAGCGCCGGTGCGCATCGCCTGGGAGCAGCTAATACTTCCCTTCGCCTCCTTACAGAAACGCCTTGACCTCTTACATTGCCCCGTCAATGTCCGGCCCGTTGCGAGCGTATACCCTGTGGTTGTCACCATCCACGACCTTATTTTCCTGCGCTACCCGGGCAGCTTCCACCCCGCCAAGCGGCGCTATCTCACCGCGATGACAGGCTGGTCAGCGCGACACGCTGCCCAGGTGATTACTGTCTCAGAGGCCACGCGCCGCGATGTAATCTCTCTATTGAAGGTGCCGCCTGATAAAGTGACAGCCGTCGCCAACGGTGTAAGCGCACAATTCAGGCCTCTGCCTCAGCACGAGCTTGCGGAATTCAAAGGCGAAAAGGAGATCAGCGGGAAGATTATTCTATATGTAGGCACGCTTGAGCCGCGCAAGAGGATTACAACGCTGCTGAGGGCCTTCCGAGAGGTCGCGGATAATCCATTGTTCGACGATACAACTCTGGTGATCGGCGGCAGCAAAGGGTGGTATTACGATGAGATATTCTCCACCGCGAAAGAGCTTGGGCTAACAGAGAGTGGGCGCGTGCGCTTCCTGGGCCGCGTGCCTGACGAGGAGCTAGCGCTGTGGTATAATATCGCAACCTTGTTCGCCTACCCATCGCTATACGAAGGTTTCGGATTGCCTGCACTTGAGGCGATGGCCTGCGGTACGCCAGTAGTAGCCTCCAACAGATCATCACTGCCGGAGGTAGTAGGCGGCTCCGGTCTGTTGTTAGAGCCGGAGGCAATAGAAGAGTGGTCGCAGGCTATAAAGATGTTACTCTCAGATAGCGCGCGCCGAGCGGAACTTGCCAAACGCGCCCTGCAACGGGCGCAAAGCTTTAGCTGGGAGCGCACCGCACGCGAAACGATAGAGGTCTACAAAAGAGCGTTGGAAGCACAGTGTCATGAAGCTTGACACCTGGGGCCCGTACACAGTATCAGCTATGCACATTAGGGCGAAGAATCAGTACAATATATAGGTGCATGTCCAGGCATCTAGTTAGCAGATATTAAAGTGGCAGTACCGGCAGACTTAGACATAGTGAGTCATGGGGCAGAGCAGACGCGCAGGCTTGGCGGGCATCTGGCGAAGCTGCTGCTGCCAGGCGACCTTGTCCTCCTTGAAGGTGAGTTCGGCTCCGGCAAGACCACCTTTACTCAGGGAATCGCCAGGGGCCTCGGCATAGACAGCCGGTACGTCAATTCGCCTACTTTCACGCTTATAAATGAATACCGTGCGGGCAAGCGGCGGCTCAACCATATAGACCTCTACAGGCTCGAAGGGGACGAGCAGATCGCCACCCTCGGCCTCGACGACTACTTTGACAGCAACGGCATAACAGTGGTTGAGTGGCCCGCGGGCGCTGCGAGCTGGCTGTCAAGCGAATATTTGACGGTGCGCCTCGCCTACCTGAACGAGACTAAAAGGACCCTGCGCTTTTTCGCCACAGGCGAGCGTTATCAACAGCTAGTCGAGCAATACAAAAGAGAAGCTTTTGGCCTGGGATAACGGCGGCGGACGACCGGCGGCTGGCCGCTAAAGCATTCCCAAAATCAGATAGCGACGCGCCAGTGGTACCAGTAGTACTGCTGGTAATTGGTCAGCAGCCAATCCATAACAAGATGATCCTTGCACTCGATACTACAACCGAAATGGCAAGCATAGCTCTTTACAAGCAGGAGGGAGGCGTAGTGGCGGAGCAGTCCTGGCTGTCGGGGCGCGAGCAAACCACACAGTTGCTCCCTAACGTACAGAAACTGATGCGGCTGGTAGGCGCGGAGATTACCGATATAGAGGGAATAGCAGTGGCTACCGGGCCCGGCTCCTTTGCCGGAGTGCGTATCGGCATTAGCACTGCCAAGAGCATGGCCTATGCACTCGCGGTGCCCCTCTGGGGCGTTCCAAGCCTTGACGTACTGGCCTACCAGCAGGTAGCCGTAACTGCCGCACAGGTCTGCACTGTACTAACTATGGGCCGTGGGAGGCTTGCCTGGGCGCTCTATCGCACGCGGGGCACTCGCTGGCAGCGTCTGACATCGTACATGAATAATACCGCGCAGGAGATGGCCGAGAATATAGTCAAGCAGAAGTTCAATCTTGCCACCCTCTTTTGTGGAGATATAAACGCTGATACAGCCCGCATTCTAACAGAAGTGATTGGCAAAGAAGCCTCTATCGCCCCGGCTGCCGCAGCGGTGCGCCGGGCGGGGTACCTTGCCGAGCTTGCTCTTCAACGCGGCGCTCGCGGCGAGTCGGACAGCCCCGCCACCCTACAGGCAATCTATTTACAGCCCGCGTGACGACTACTGTGTATTGCGTATTGCGTGCGCCGCCGGATATGCTGTATCTTTATCCTCATAGACCAGGATCAGGATTAGCAGCAGTGTGGACCATCTGCCGACTCCTCGTCCCTGGCCTGAGCCCGCATGACTGAGTAAGAGATGCCCTACATACTCGACAATATGGTACAGGACGACATTCCACAGGTTGCCGCCATCGAGCGGCTTTGTTTCAGCATGCCCTGGCCTATCTCAGCTTACAAACGGGAGCTTAAAACACCTGAGAGCAACCGCTATATTGTGCTGCGCTTTGTGCCACCTGTAGCAGCGCACGCAACACATATGGCGGCACCCTCCGAAGCTAACCTCACCTCTTTCGCACACCCGGAGTTATACGGGCATGAAAACGGGCATTCGACGGAAGACGTGGAGAAGGCGAGTCGCTCGATTTTCTCTAACCTGCTACCCTGGATCCGCAACGACTCCACGTCGGGCGAAGCAAAAGATAGACGCAACAACTTCCCACTTGTAGGCTACGCAGGGCTATGGCTGATGGTGGACGAAGCGCATGTCACCACGATAGGTGTTCACCCCGACCATCGCGGGCAAGGAGGAGGCGAGCTTTTATTTCTGGGCCTTGCTGATATCGCCAGTGAGATGCGTGCGGCACGCATGACTTTGGAGGTGCGCGTCTCAAATACAGCGGCTCAGGCGCTCTATCGCAAGTATGGGCTTGAAATAGCGGGCGTACGGCGGCGATACTACAGTGATAACGGCGAAGATGCATATATTATGTGGAGCGAGCCTGTAGCCTCCGCACAGTTCAGAGGGAGAATCGCTGCGCTCAGAGCGCAGCTTACCAGCAGGCTGCAAGATAGTTTCCTCAAGGAAGCGCCCCCATCGAGACAAGTTGACACATCTCATCTACAGTAGATGACGAGGGGTTGGGGAATAGGAGCCGAGCTCTGCCCGCTCCTCAGCACTCGTTACTCACCAAGGTAAGTTATGAACATATTAGCAATAGAAACATCGTGCGACGAAACATCAGTGGCGATTGTGCGCGACGGCAGGCATATATTAGCTAACGCCATCGCGTCTCAAATTCCTCTGCACCAGAAGTATGGAGGGGTTGTGCCGGAGCTTGCCTCCCGGCAGCATGTGCTCACTATCATCCCTGTGCTCGAAGAAGCGCTTACACGTGCCAACTTGACCTGGGTGAACATTGATGCCATCGCTGTTACACGCGGCCCTGGGCTGTCACCTGCTCTCCTTGTAGGGCTGAATGCAGCCAAAGGTATAGCCTTCGCCCGGCATAAACCGTTGATCGCGGTCAATCACATCGAAGGGCATGTCTACTCTAACTGGCTTATCCCTGAAGCTGACGAGGCAGCAGGCATACGTCGGGCCGAGCCTCTCTTACCGGCGCTCTGCCTGGTGGTTTCAGGCGGACACACCGAGCTAATCTTGATGAGCGGGCACGGACAGTACAAGCTCCTGGGCAAGACAGTAGATGATGCAGCGGGCGAGGCGTTTGACAAGGCGGCGCGTATACTTGGCCTCGGATACCCGGGCGGCCCTGCGATACAGAAGGCAGCCGAAGGTGGGAATCCTGACGGCTTTTCGTTCCCGCGAAGCACACTTAAAGGCACCTATGACTTCTCCTTCAGCGGATTGAAGACGGCGCTCCTGCGCAAAGTGCAGGAGTACGGGGTAGCTGCCAGCAAGCCCCTGCCCTGGCAGCGCAACCCCGAAACGCCACAGGCTGATCTCAACTCCCAGGAGCCGAGCGCAGAAACTCAAGAAAATAAGGGCGAAGAGTACACAGCACCCCGACCTGGGAGCGTGCTCACCCACAAAAGCTCTGACTTTAGCAGCTACACTATCGAGCCTCCACAATCTGAGCCGACTGCTACGCCGCCCCCACAGGCGCACGTGGCTCATCTTGGCGAGCCGGAGCAGTCGCACCACAATACTGGAGTGCTAAGGGACGCCGAGCTGCCTGCGTCCGACCTTGCGGCATCGTTTCAAGCCGCCGTAGTAGATGCTCTGATAGGCAAGACGCTGGCTGCCGCTGCTGAGTACAGGGTACGCGAAGTGCTGGTCGCCGGTGGCGTAGCGGCAAACTCGCTCCTCAGGGAAAAGCTGGACGAATGCCTGACGATCCCCTTCCGCTTCCCACCCCTCGCCCTCTGTACAGACAACGCCGCCATGATCGCGGCAGCCGCCTACTACCGCTACGCCGACTCGGTGCAACATGATTTCAGCCTCGATATAGAACCCAATGCAAGATTCGTGTAGGTAAACAAATTAATAGCTTGCTTCAATGCACCAAGAGCGTGCGGCAGTTCATATCAGGTGCGGCGTCTATGTGCATTATGTCAAGAAGAGTGAGGCTTATGTCGCAGAGCCTGCCGCCAGAGCGTAACTGTGCGTGGCGCAAGGGGCTGTCGCCGGGGGCCACCAGGATAAAAGGCACAGGATTGAGAGTGTGGAAAGTGTGCGGCCCACTTGTAGTAGGGTCCACCATCTGCTCGGCGTTGCCGTGATCGGCTGTGATCAGGAGCACGCCTCCCGCCTGCTCGATAGCATCATAAACGCGGCCCACGCATTTATCTACCGCTTCTACCGCTTTTATTGTGGCGTCCAGCTTACCGCTGTGACCCACCATGTCGCCGTTAGCAAAGTTGGCAACAATAAGGTCGTAAACGCCGGAGCCTATGCGCTCCACAAGCTCGTCGGCTATGGCGTACGCGCTCATCTCAGGCTTCAGGTCGTAGGTAGCCACTTTGGGCGAAGGCACGAGCACGCGGTCCTCGCCGGGGAAAGGCTGCTCGGTGCGCCCGTTGAAGAAGAAGGTCACGTGGGCGTACTTCTCAGTTTCCGCAATGTGAAACTGCCGCAGCCCCAGGTCGCTGATTACTTTGGCGAGAGGTACCTTCACCTCCATCGCTTTGTAAGCAACGTGTACGGGCAAATCCTCTGCGTAGCGCGTCATCGTCACGAAATAGAGGTCAATGAGCAGCTTACCGCGCTCGAACGAAGTGAAGTCTGGATCGGTGATGGCTCTGGTCAATTCGCGCCCACGGTCAGAGCGGAAGTTGAAATAAATGGCAGAGTCGCCGTCTTTGATAGTAGCGGGCGGCTCGCCACCCGGGGTTATTACCGTAGGCACAATAAACTCATCGGTAAGACCCGCCGCGTAAGAATCGCGAAAGAGCTGAAGCGGGTCCAAGGCTTGCGGGCCTTCCCCGCAGACAATCGCCTTGTACGCCTTCTCTATGCGGTCCCAGCGATTATCGCGATCCATCGCGTAGTAGCGCCCGGAAACGCTGCCCACTCTGCCAACGCCTATCTCCGACATCTTCTGGAGGACGCTTTGCATGAATGCCTGCCCGCTTTCCGGCGGAGTGTCGCGGCCATCGGTAAAGGCGTGATAGACGACGCGCTCTAACCCACGCATCCTGGCAAGCTCAAGGAGGGCGAAAAGGTGCGTCCAGTGGCTGTGCACACCGCCAGGGCCGAGCAGACCCAGGAGGTGGAGGGTGGTGCCCTGTGTAATGGCATGCTCGCACGCCGCTACCAGCTCAGGGTTCTCAAAGAAAGAGCCATCTTCAATGGCTTTATCGAGGCGAGTAAGCTCCTGGTAAACCACGAAGCCCGCGCCCATATTCTGATGGCCCACTTCAGAGTTGCCCATCTGACCGCTCGGCAGCCCAACGGCGTGTTCGGACGCATCCAGAGAGGTGTGAGAATATTCTGCCCAGAGCCGGTCCATATTAGGAGTATCGGCCAGCGCGATGGCGTTATTCTCACGGTTAGCGTTCAAGCCCCAGCCGTCAAGTATTACCAGCGCGACGGGGCGTGGTCGTGCGTTCAGGGCTTCCTCCTGCGGACTCGTATTGCGTGAGGGATTATGGACAAAGTATCTTAGTCCTCAACCGTTACCTACTGCGCAGTACGCATCCCCTACCCTCTCCAGGTCTTTTCGGCTTTGTACTCGTTGATGTAGTGTTTGCAGACATCACAGAGGGTCACTTCGGCCTGGCGTCTGTATACACCTTTACGTGTTCTGTAGCGGTAGTTATAGCGATGGCGGCTGACGTGGCGCGGGCAGTAAGAGAGGCCGCAGCGCTCGCAGCGAGCATAGAGCTCGTTAGGACAATCCTCCCAGCCACAGAGACCTTCTTCGCTGTTGCGGCGTTCCGCTTCCTGTCTGCGCTCCACCTCGGCCACCTGACCCGCCTCGTCCTGCAGTTTATGCCTGTAGGCCGACCTGCAAAGGCGGCATACCGACACCTCGGTGTCGCCATGCTTAGCACAGAAGTGGCGACCGCAGATTACACACTGGGCCGCCGGAGCGCGAAAACAGACTGCAATTGGACTTTCACATTTTAATCCCATATTGTTGCTTGACTTCCAGTCTATTCAATTAGTCGGCGCCACATTACGCACGCACACGCTCTATTCTACAATGTAATGAGTAAAAGGTAAAACGGACGCGTGTTGGTAACTGTTCAGAGTTAGGGTGGAGCAATCTTCTTGGGGTATCTATGCACCCTCACCTGCCCTCACCCCAAACCCCCTCTCCCATGAAGGGAGAGGGGGCTTTCTCCCTCACCCCCATGCCCCTCTCCCACAAGGGGAGAGGGGGCTTTAATCACCCCTGTAACCTCGTCAGGGGCTTGGCCGGCCCCCCAAGCCCATACTCTGAACAGTTACACAT
>DAHVFG010000005.1:0-54110 GCA_027317125.1 Chloroflexota bacterium
AGCCCGGCACGCCTGAGTATGAGGCTATGGCTCGTGCAGCATTAGAGCAGGCGCATAACGGCAACAGCCTACCACCCCAGGGATCTACGCCCCCAGGTGGATACACGCCGCCCGGTGGGCAGCCTGCCGACTACTTTTCGGCGCTTCTCCCTCCGGGTGCGCCCAGGCCAAAGCCCGGCACGCCTGAGTATGAGGAGCTTGTACGCCGTGCCCTCAACTTGCAGCGCGGACTGCGCGATGAGGGTTAGCAGCCAATCGTAGCGCGTATTGCATGGTGTGTGTTGGATCAGGGTAATACCTCTTTATCCGTAACTCCCTGCACAATACGCAACATATAGGAGAGATGTGAAGTTATATGAGCGTCGAAAATGTAACCTGCCTTGCTTGCGGAAACTCTATGCCTGCTTCTGCTCGCTTTTGTCCGAATTGCGGCTACGCCAACGCCGATGTTGCGCCCACCCCATCTGAGGAGGCTGCTGTAATTCAGCCCCCAGCACCAGACAGCGGCAGCCCCATGATTGACATAACCGATAGATCGGGGCTACCGTATACCCCGCCAGCACCTGCGGGCCCTGCCGGGCCTGCGCCCGGAGCATGGCAGCCGGGGCAGTATAACAGCGGCAGCGTTTACACCCCGCCTCCCTCCAACCTGGCACCGCAGCTTCAGCCTCAATATGCACCGCCTCCGCAGCAGTACTCTCAGACGCAGAGCTTTCAGCAACAAGGCATGCAAGTGCAGCCGCCTGCACAGAGTTTGCCTGAATACTCACAGGCTCCACTCAACCGCCAGTATCAGCCTCAGGCGGGTTTAGCAGGCGCCTCGCCGCGAGACCCCACGATAGCGCTGCTGCTCGAATTGCTGGGCTATATAGGTTTTCTCGGCATAGGCCACATTTATGCCGGGCGCACAGCCAGAGGCATAGCCTCGCTGGTGGGTTGGTGGGTGTACGTCGGGCTTTCGGCGGTGCTCACGCTTCTGCTGATAGGCTGCCTCATGCTCTTTGCAGGGTTGGCGGTGCCTATTCTTTCGGGTTTATGGGTCAAAAATGAGCTTGATAAGGAGCGGCTTAGGGGTTGGTGACCACCGGCCAACATCCCCCGATTCTCAATTCCCTGACCGATCGTTTCAAACTCATTTTGAGATCTCGCCAAATCTCTGTAATAAAGCAAATAGCTCTTTCGTCGTAATAAGTGAACGGAGTTGACATGTCCTTGCGCCACATGGCTCTTCGCTCCTTCCTTGCAACCAACACCCGCTCTGCCCAGCGGGTGTTTGGTTTAAGAGCAAATAAGAAGGCTGGCTGCCACCAAAACTAACAGGTAAGTCTTTATTGTCTAAGAAGGGCTGCTCACAAAGATGTGGCAAGCCACATCCTCTGTTACATTATGAATGATAGTGGCTTCGTTTCGCGCTGGGGAGATATAAAGGGTAACATCGCCGCTCGACGGGTCGCGTTTTAGCACAGTCACGGTGGCGTCAGGCAGAATGCCAAGCGAGGCAACATAGCGTAACAGGTTGGGATCGTCATCGGGTATGAGCCGTACTGTGGAGGGCGTGTTGGTGGGGAGATGGTCGAGCGCTATCAGGTTGCGCTCAGGGAGCGCGCCGCTGGTGGTTGGAATCGGCGCGCCATGCGGGTCAAAGCCAGGATAGCCCAGTGCAGCGTCTATACGCTCTTCGAGGTAAGGGGAGAGAGCGTGCTCAAGGCGCTCTGCTTCATCGTGCACGCGGTCCCAGGGCACACCGAGGTGTTGGTGCAAATAAAGCTCTATGAGCCTGTGCCGTCTGATAACACGCAAGGCAGCCGACACCCCAGGCCCGGTGAGATATACTCCTCTATAGCGAGTATATTCCGCCAGCCCTTGCTCAGATAGCTGCTGTAGCATGGCCGTGACGGAGGCTGCGCGCAACCCCATGCTCTCTGCTATGGCGTTAGTGGTAGCGGGCGAGCCATCCTGTTGCAGCTTGTATATTACTTTGAGATAATCTTCAACCGCGCGCGTAACCATCCGGACTCCGGCAGATTGATCAATAGAAAGCCTCTGATCGAGCTATTTTACCACGCGGTGTGCCCTTTCGGCTATATATATGATAAGCGTAACTGTTCAGCATAAGGGTGGAGCAATCTTCAAGGGGTAGCGTTCACCTACCCTTACGCACCCTCACCCCATGCCCCTCTCCCATCAAGGGAGAGGGGGGAGACCCTTGTAACCCCGTCAGGGGCCTGCCCCTGTGCACTCAGCAGGAGTAAAGCCCCCTCTCCCACAAGGGGAGAGGGGCATGGGGTGAGGGGAGGGACGCCCCTCCACCCTTAGTCTGAACAGTTACCGATAAGCTCTACACGCCGGTGCAAAGTGAGATTACTGAACTCTTTTCTGTTGTTGCAGGTAAGGGCTTACAACGCTTCCAGCCTTTCTTTCAGCTTTGCCAGCCTCTCCTGCGCTGAGGCCAGCTTGTCTCGCTCGCGCTGTACCACCTGGGGCACTGCCCTTGCTACGAATTGCTCGTTAGCTAACAGCTTTTCTGTGCGCTCGATCTCCGCGCTTGCGTTCTCGGCTTCGGCTTGCAGCCGCTTGCGTTCGGCCTTGAGGTCTACCAGCCCGGCGAGAGGCAGCGCCACCTCCACTTCGCCTATCACCAGCGTGGTGCTCTTATCGGGTCGCTGAGCAGGGGACAGGCTTTCCACTATCAGCAGCTTCTCCTGGTCGAGGCGCGCAAGGCGAGCGATTGTTTCGGCTTCCACTTTGAGGATAGCTGTGCGCTTGCCGCCGCCGATATGCGCTTCTATGCGCCGGCCTGTCATCTCTTTCTTGATCTGTTCGGGCGCGTCGCGTACCGCTTCGGCGCGTGCATTGCGTATCTCGCGCACGATCTCAATCACAAGGTTGAAGTCGCGCTCGGCTTCCTCATCTACCCCGATAGGCTCGGGCCAGGGCGCTAGCATAATGCTCTGCTCGTCGTTGGGCAGCGCCCTCTCGCTCGGCCAGCCGTTCAGATGCTGCCATAGCTCCTCTGTGAGGAAGGGCATGAAGGGGTGGAGCAGGCGCAGCGTGCCGTCCAGCACAGTACGCGCCACTTCAACTGTGGCTTTTCCTGCTTCATCGTCTCCTCTTAGCGCCGTCTTGGCGGCTTCAATGTACCAGTCGCAGTAGTCACTCCAGACGAAGTCCTGCAATACCTTCCCTGCTTCGCCAAGCTGATAGTCCTCCAGAAGCTGTGTCACCTGCCCCACGATACGGCTATAGCGACTCACTATCCAGCGGTCGGGCAAGGTGCGCGGCTGAGCTTGAGGCGACGAAGCCTGGCCCTGGCTCACTACGAAGCGGGTGGCATTCCACAGCTTGTTGGCGAAGTGGGCTGTCTGTTCGATCTTCTGTTCGCTTAGCTTCTGGTCGTTGCCGGGTGATGAGTTAGTCACAAGGGCGGTACGCAAGGCATCGGAGCCATACTTGTCCACCATACTCAGTGGATCAATTACGTTGCCTGCGGTCTTGCTCATCTTACGACCTTTGTCGTCCCTTATAAGGCCGTGCAGGTATACGGTGTGGAAGGGCACCTCACCCGTGTTCTCAAGCCCCTGGAAGATCATCCGCGCCACCCAGAAGAAGAGTATATCGTAGCCTGTTTCCATCACGTCGGTTGGATAGAAGTATTCGTAGTCGGGCGTTTTATCGGGCCACCCCAGCGTGCTGAAAGGCCACAGGCCGGAGGAGAACCATGTGTCGAGCACGTCGGGGTCTTGCCAAATCTTTTTGCTGCCGCAGATTTCGCACTCCGCCACTGCCTCAGGCTCGGCTGCCGAGGCGAAGCGATGGCCGTTGTCGCAGTACCAGACGGGCAGCCTGTGCCCCCACCATAGCTGCCTGGAGATAGGCCAGTCGCGGATGTTCTCCATCCAGTGGTAGTATACCTTTGCGAAGCGCTCCGGCACGATACGCACACGCCCGTCACGCACCGCCTCAACCGCAGGAGCAGCGAGTGGCTGCATTCTCACGAACCACTGGTCCGACACGATAGGCTCAAGCACCGTGCCGCAACGCTCGCAGTGAGGCACGCTGTGGCTGTGCGGCTCGACATTTATGAGATAGCCTTCGGCTTCCAGTCGGGCTATCACACCTTTACGCGCTCGCTCTACTGTTTGCCCCGCGTAAGGCCCGGCATTTCCGTTGAGAGTGCCATTCAGATTGAGCAAGTTGATGATAGGCAGAGAATGGTGCTGGCCTATCTCGAAGTCGAGCGGGTCGTGGCCTGGCGTGATTTTCACCGCGCCCGTGCCGAAGTTGATGTCTACAGCTTCATCGGCCACGATGGGTATGGGGCGGTTCATTATAGGCAGGATCACCGTCTTGCCTATATGTCCTTGCCACCTCGGATCACTGGGGTTCACGGCCACAGCTGTATCACCGAGCATTGTCTCTGGCCGCGTGGTTGCCACCAGTATGCCATTGCCCGCGCCTGGGCTGGACTGCTCGCTGCCCATCAGGGGGTAAAAGAGTGTCCACAGGTTGCCCTGTACCTCCTCATTTTCCACCTCCAGGTCAGAGAGGGTGGTCATGCAGCGCGGGCACCAATTTACGATGCGTTCGCCTTTGTAGATAAGCCCTTTATCGTAGAGATGCTTGAAGACGGTGCGCACGGCACGGGCGGGGCCTTCGTTCATCGTGAAACGCTCGCGGCTCCAGTCGCACGATGCGCCGAGCCGCCTTAGCTGGTAGCGTATCCGTGGGCGGTAAAGGTCCATCCACTCCCAAGCCTTCAACAGGAATTGCTCGCGCCCAAGATCGTGGCGCGACACCTCCTCTTTGGCAAGCTCGCGCTCCACCACGAACTGCCCCGCGATGCCGGCGTGGTCCTCCCCCGGCAGGTAGAGGGCTGCATAACCGCTCATCCTCTTCCAGCGGATCAATATATCCTCAACCGCGTTGGTGAGAGCATGGCCCATGTGCAGCTCTCCCGTTACATTGGGCGGCGGCATTATGATGGTATACGGCTCTTTTCGTGGGTCTATTTCGGGTGTGAAATACCCCTGTTTTTCCCACCAGTCATACCATCGTTGCTCTACGGCTTCGTGGTTATATGCTTTCGCCATAGATGTTTCTGGAGAGTTGGCGCTCTTCTCCGATTTGATTGTTGTCTCTGGCATCGTCTTTTCCTCCTATGTACAGCGTAATACCTAATACGCACTACTCCTTACGTCCGGCGAATCAAAAACCCTCTCGTCCACCAAGGACGAAAGGGAGATTAACCTTTCGTGGTACCACCTTGTTTCAGCATCCCCGCCGCGAACACCGGTAATCCCCGGTTCCGATAGAGGCGGGTATGCTCTCGTTATGCGCTGTAACGGGCGCGCCCGTGCGGGTTGAGGGGCTGCATGCAAAACCCGTTTACCCGCAGGCTCCGGAGCGACGTTCGGACTTTATACCACAAGGGGCTTTCAGCCGGCGACCCCTTTTCTCTGCTGCGGCCTCGGAGCGTCCTACTCCTCTCCTTCACTGCCTTGTTTCTATTCTGTTATGGCGGTATTATACGTTTCGAGAATAGTGCTGTCAATAGGTCTGGAGATGTATGGGCAGAGGCTTAGCCGAAGTGGTAGGTTCTCACTCCTCAGGTGCTCATTGCTCATCGCTGAAAGAGGTTATCGCTGTATGCAATTCACCAACTTGCTCCAACTGGAGGCTCTGGCACGCGAAGTTCTGGAGCCTTCAAGATTTGACTATATAGCCGGCGGCGCTGATGATGAAGTGAGCCTGGGGCGTAATCGAGAGGACTGGGAGAGAATCACTTTGCGGCCTCGTGTACTCGTAGACGTGAGCGACATAGATACAGCCTCCACTGTGCTGGGCACTCCCATCAGTATGCCCGTTATGCTGGCTCCAGCTTCCGGCCACAAGCTCTGCTGCTCAGAAGGCGAGGTAGCCACCGCGCGTGCCGCCGCCGCCGCAGGCACTATTATGGTGCTATCCACTGTTTCTACTGTATCGCTGGAAGACGTTGCGGCGGCAGTTGACGCGCCTAGATGGTTCCAGCTTTACGTCTATAAGGACCGCGAAGTAACGCGTAATCTTGTGACGCGGGCCGAGGCTGCGGGCTTCCGAGCTTTGTGCGTGACGGTTGACGTGCCGATCATAGGCAACCGCGAGCGTGACATGCGCAACAACTTTAGCTTCCCTGCTGATATGCCCCTGGCTAACTTCGTAGATATGCAGTTGCAGAAGATGCCCACCGGGGTTGTAGGCTCCGGGCTGGGGGCATATATCTCCTCCAAGTGGGACCCTGCCCTCTCATGGGCGGATATTGATTGGTTGCGTTCTGTTACCGCCTTGCCTGTAGTTCTCAAAGGGATACTCACCGCTGAGGATGCTACTCTTGCTGCGGAGCACGGGGTAGCGGCTATAATTGTCAGCAACCATGGTGGCCGCCAGCTAGACTCGGTTTCTTCGGGTATCGCTGCCCTGCCGGAGGTAGTAGAGGCGGTTGACGGACGGCTGGAAGTGTTGGTTGATGGCGGTGTGCGGCGCGGCACCGACCTCCTCAAGGCGTTGGCTCTGGGTGCACAAGCCGTGCTTATCGGCAGGCCGTACATGTACGGCCTTGCATTAGAAGGCGAGGCAGGCGTGCTTCGCGTACTGGAGATGTTGCGGTCTGAAGTCTCGCTGGCAATGGCGCTCTCCGGTCGCCCGAATATTAAGAGCATAGACGCTACGCTGGTGCAGCGCGGCTAGAGCCTTGCTGAGCGGCAGCTCGCGCAGCCGACCCTTTATATACTTTCTTAATGCTTTACGACTTATGCGCTTTGTTGGGCATGTGATATACTGATTTAGAGTTTCTTTTATTGGAGGAGAAAGTATGGCAACGAATATTCAGCCCGCAGGCGATGCGCCCCAGGAGGAGGTCTCCGTACGGAAGCGCCGCCCTGAACAACTTTCATATGATGCCAGGCTTGCTCCGAGCTGTATGATATGGGTAATGGTTGTTGGCCTGGGCTTCTTTATTGGGGTTGAGGCGATCTGGGTCATCAATTATATAGCCCAGCACGCAGGCTGACCCCTCCACATGCTGGTAATCAAAGTCCCTTCCCCTCACCCACGACGTCAGGGATAAGTAGTATCAAAACAAAGATAACGGCAGCCTTCCGCTGCCGTTATCTTTGTTTTGATAAAGAGTAAAAGCGCCACTCCATAAATGAGGAGGGGTTGGGGTGGATGCGTGCTTTACACGAATTACCTGTTATTTTGCCAGGAGCTGGTACCCTCGGGGGAGTATTGGCGTGAAGCAGCTAGCCAAAGTGTGCTATGGACTACTTGGAGCATTTGGGATAGAGTCGGACTAGCTGCGGTAACCCGTTAGACGACCCAAGCTAGCTGCGAGGGCAGTTCGCGTGTGGCATTTCGCCGGCTTTGCACGTCTTAACGGGTTGCCTCTTCTAAAATCGGCTCTTTTCCAACATTGCGAGTACAGATTGGAGTGTTTTACTTCTTGCATCTAACAGAGGAGTTGTAACTTGTCCCCCTATCATGCACCCTGGCACGACCGTTTGCACACTGCGCGCCGCATTTTCAGCCTGATCCCTATCGTGGTCTTCTTTCTATCACTCATGATCTTTGCCCAGCCTATAGGTGATGCTCCTTTTCTCTTTGTCCAGATGCTTTTGCGAGGCATAGTAACCGCGCTTGCCTCCTCTTTCGTATGCATGGCTGCATACGGCTTCTATCGCTACCTCATAGAGCGCTCTCCCGGTTTGTAGAAGTTGACGTCGTGTTACGGAAAGACTCCTTCCCAAGAGAAGGAGTCTTTGCCTGAGTCAAGCGTACGTAGGGGTGCCCCGCCCCTTGCCTCAGATAGAGTCCATCACCCTTTCCATAACTGCCAGGCCCTCGTCGGCTGTGGCTTCATCTAGGACCAGGGGTGGGCAGAAGCGTATCGTCGCGGGACCCGCGCCCAGTAAGAGTAAACCCTTCGCGAAGCACTCGTCTACTATGCGGTCGCGCAGGTCATGGTCGCCTGCCCTTGTAGCTTTGTCCGACACGATCTCCACGCCAAGCATAAGACCCATGCCGCGTACATCGCCCACGAACGGATACCTCTCGACCCAGGTGTTGAGGCGCTCCTGCATATGCTCGCCCACCGTAACAGCGTTGTGCATCAGGCCGGCTTCAACCAGGCGCAAGGTAGTAATGGCTGCTGCCACGGCCAGCGCGTTGCCGCCGTAGGTGTTAGCATGCGCGCCTGAGGGCCACGTCATCAGCCTCTTGCGGGCAACTATAGCGCCCATCGGCAGTCCCGAAGCTATTCCTTTGGCGATGCAAACAACGTCCGGCTCCACGCCCCAGTGCTCAATAGCGAACATCTTGCCTGTGCGTCCTATGCCTGACTGCACCTCGTCCACTACAAGGGGGATATTGTGCCTGTCGCAGAGGTTGCGCAAGGCCGGATAGAAATCATCGGGGGGCACTACATAGCCACCCTCGCCCTGGATCGCCTCTACGAATATACCGGCTACCTCATCGGGGGAGACAAGATGGCGGAACATCGTATTCTCAATGTAGTCAACACATGCTCTGCCCAGCTGCTCAGTAGGCACGTTGGCAAAAGGCGAGTGGTAAGGATTAGGGAATGGCGCATGGTAGATGCCGCCCACAAGGGGTTGGTACCTGGTGCGGTGCAGGGATTTGCTTGAAGAGAGAGACATCGAGCCGTAGGTGCGGCCATGAAAGGCTCCCAGGAAGGAGATGAGCACAGGCCGCCCTGTGTGGTGGCGGCAGAGCTTCATCGCAGCCTCAATCGACTCAGTGCCTGAATTGGTGAAGAATACTTGTTTGTCAAACTCGCCGGGCGTAATGCGGCAGAGCGTTTCGGCAAGCTCAACGGCGTTGGGCAGGTAAAAGTCGGTGCCTGCCATGTGAATAAATTTCTCGGCCTGCTCCTGCACAGCTTTCACTATGTCGGGGTGGCAATGCCCAGTGGATAAGACCGCCACGCCGGCCGTGAAGTCTATAAAACGGTTGCCATCTACGTCCCACACCATGCAGCCTTTGCCATGATCCATGACAAAGGGATAAGAGCGTGTGTAAGAGGGTGAAACGACCTGCTCATCGCGCTCGATTATCTGCTCGCCTATAGGGCCGGGCAGCATGCCATGTATATCCGGGGTATTCTCGCTCTGCGCCAGCAGACCGGAAGTGGGTTTGCCTGCAACATCTGTTTGCATTACCATAGTTATTCCTCCATCGGACAAAGGCTACAATACCATAGCCCGCGGCATTGCGGGCAAGACAGCCCCATTGTAGCACAAGAGGCGTGGCACCGCCAGCCTGAGTTGCCGGGTAAGCGTTCAGGATAGGGGTGGAGCAATCTTCTTAGGGTATCTGTACGGCCCTCACCGGCCCTCTCCCGCCCTCACCCCATGCCCCCTCTCCCTACATGGGAGAGGGGGCTTTCTGCGTGCTGAGTGTACAGGGATATAGCTCTTCTCCCATGTAGGGAGGGGGCATTAGATTAGATGAAAACAAAGCAGTAACGCCTATTGCACAGGCGTTACTGCTTTGTTTTGGAGAGTAAAGGTTTCTCCCTGCGTGGGGGAACTTCGATTAGTTCTGGACGAAGATTACGGTGAAGTAGTGCATACCGTCTGCTGACTTAGCATAGCCGACGCCTACAGTGGTGTAGCGGGCTTCCATGATGATGGCTTTGTGAGGTGGGCTGTTGATGTAGCTATCCGCGGCAACTTTGGCTGCCTGGTCGTCGGGGTAGTTGTTTCTCGCCAGGATTTCGGCTGCGTAAGTGAAGGGTATGTTGCGATCCTGGAGCATGTTGAGGAACTGCTTACCATCGGGTGTAGTGTGGCTGAAGTAGTTGCGCGTTGCCATATCGCTGCTTCGGGCACGTGACAGGTCGATTACGGCGTTGTCCAGCTTTACCTGGGCAAGCCCGGCGGATGCTCGCTGCTCGTTGATGGTCTGTAGCACGACGCTCTCCATGCCGCTGAGGTTGTTCTGTGCGGCTGCTGGTTGCTTGACGGGTGGGGCGGGAGCTACCTTGTCATTGACAAGCTGGGCGTTGAATTGAGATGCCTGGCTGTTTGACTTGTCGTAGGCCATCCGGCCCAACTGGGTCAGCTCAATTTCCTGACCTGTGCCTTTGAATTCAGGGTGGTATTCAAAGCGTGCACGCTCGAACCACTGCACCGTGAGGCCGTCCTGTGTCATAGGCTCAGAGATTGGATAGCCGAAAAGCTGTAGGCCGCCGTTGTTGTTCCAGTATGAGCGAAATGGCTCGGCGAGCGAGTGGCCTGTTTGCGGCACGTAGGTGCGGGCAGGGGTAGCCTGGAAAGAGGCTACAGGAGCGAAGGGGGTGTTCTGGGTCATCTCCGCGCCGAGGCGGGTCATCAGCACGCCGAAGCCTTTGCTTACAAGCTCAGGATGGTACTCCATGCGCACGCGCTCGAAGTATTGCACTGTGCGTCCATTCTCCTGCTGTTCGTTGCTCAATGGATAGCCGATGGGGTCGAGGCCGTAGCGCTGAAAGGTGCTGAGAAAGTAGCCGCTTACTGTCTTGCCTGTAGAGGCAAAGTACTGGCTGTAGGTGGGTGCGCCTGTGGCGGGTAAAGCCTGGGCCACTCGGTTGCTGCCGTGGGAGGCTGTTGAGTGTGATGCAATAGTCCCCGACACCGGCTGGGCCAGCATTATGAGGGCAAGGACCAGGGAGCCTGCGCCGTGAGCCGCTATGCTGCGAAGATTGAGCCGTTTGTTGTGGTGCGCTTCGGGGTGCGTGTTGCCCACGATTCCCTGGGCGAGGTCCGTATATGCCTGCATTTTCTCTCCTGTAACGGGTTGCGGCATATGCGGATTGCAGCGTGCGCTTGGGACGCGTCTGCATGGCGTTGGTAGCGCCTGTGTAGCATAGTGCCGGGCAACCTGGCTGTCATAGCTCATAAGAGCCTTAGATCCAATGGCTTTGCGTCCCCGCCTTTCGACGGGTTTGCCTTTTTCCTGCATCAGTCCTGGTGTGGGCTGGGCAACTTTCCGATGGAAGATGGAAGGTTGCGCTTGCTTAACTGTTCTCATTGTAGCGGGTAGTAGGGAAATAAGCTATGAGTAGGATGTACTATATGCAATCATCTTCTTGTGCTAATCCGAAAGTGTTATGACCACAGACACCTTGCGGCTAGGAGTTGTGCCTGCCGATGGGCTACCCCCATGTTGTTTATACCGCGCTCTGTGAAAAGCCTCACTCCAGCCCTTCCTCCAAGAGCGGGGTGGCATCTTGCTCTAGCACAATGCTGGGTGTCACAACCCCAAGTAGAGAAAAACCTAGCCTTAGAAGCCCCCATAAGGGGTGGGTTGCGTTTGGATGCTCTAACCTAAAGGTGGGGCATTGACGCTCATGATGGCGAGTATGGCAGCGGGGCTGCCAATTTGCTCCGTGCGTGTATGCAGGCTGGGTGGTATAATCACTGTGAATTTAGGAGGAGGCCGAGCGCTTGAAAATAGTAGAAGATATAGTTGAACGCACACTCTCTAACATGGGCGCTTCTGAGCGTCATGACCTGATACTATCGGTGGTGGAGAAGATGCTCTCGCAGATGGGGTCTGCGGAGCGGCTGACGCTGATGGAGCACGTTGTAGATCATTTTCTCGAGGGCCTGCCCGATGCCGAGCGTCAGGCTACTGTGCGCAAGCTTGTGCCCCGGTTACTCGCACAACTGATGCATAGCGGCGGCATGAACGTTGATGAGCTGTTGTGGGCGGCAATGGGTTCGCTTGGCGCTCTCGAAGAAGGAGAGGCGGGAGCGCGCAAGGAGCCTACGGCATCCGGCAGTCACCCTAAGAGAGGCGACGGTACCGACCCAGGCGCCGGCCCCAGGCCGTAAGGCCCAAGCGTCCACCCTCCACCATGCCTTTTCTAAGCGAACTCCTCAACCGCACAGTTTACGACAGCCGGCATGAGGCTGTAGGTAAGTGCGTGGACGTCTATGTCAAGCCTGGGGAGGGTTTTCCTGCTGTGGCGGCCATTGGGTTGCAGCGCGAAGGGCAGGAGTTTCTTATATCGGCGCTCGACCTGCTGCGCATGGACCACAAAGGTATAGCCCTGAGCGGGCGATTGCGCGACCTCACCCTCTACGAGCAGCTAGGGGATGAGATAGGGTTGGCCCGGCAGGTGCTCGACAAGCAGATCATAGATATTGATGGAAAACGGGTTGTGCGCGTCAACGACTTGCAGTTCACCTACGCAGCCGGCAAGTATCGCCTCGTGGCCGTAGATGCAACGCCGAGCGGGCTGGCGCGGCGGGTTGGCCTTGAAAGGCCCGTGAACCGCATATTGAGCGTGGCAGGCAAGCGCACCCCTGGCGCAGGCTCTATACCCTGGAACCAGGTCGATCCTACAGCTATTGGCCCGGCGGGTGTGCCCCTTAAGATAGCGCGCAACGACCTTCGTCAGATGCACCCGGCGGACCTCGCCGATATCGTGGAGCAGTTGGATGTCGAAGCGGGCGATTATGTGCTTTTCACGCTGGGGACGGAGGTCGCTGCTGAGACGCTACAGGAGATAGAACCTGAGCGGCAGGCCTCTGCTCTCGAAACAATGGAGCCTGAGCGCGCAGCCGACATCCTGGAAGCAATGGACCCGGATGAGGCCGCCGATGTGCTGGCCGATTTGCCCGCCGACCGTGCAGCCGACCTGTTGAGCCGGATGGACAAGGAGGAAGCGGAGGACGTTCGCGAGCTGCTGGCCTACCCGGAAGACAGCGCGGGTGGCATTATGACTACCGAGTATATCGCCATACCTTCTGACCTTACCGCCCAGCAAACTATAGAAAGGCTCCGCGAGCTATCTCCTGATGCGGAGACTATATACTATCTCTATGTAACCGACGCTGAAGAGACGCTGCTGGGTGTTACCTCGCTTCGCGACCTTATCGTGGCGAAAGCCGACGAGCGTGTGCTCGACTTTATGACTTCGCCCGTAATTAAAGTGCTCGAAACCGACCCTCGTGAGCAAGTAGCTGCGGTGCTTGCCAAGTACAAGCTGCTGGCTGTGCCGGTGGTGGATATAGCTAACCACATTCGTGGGATTGTGATGGTGGGAGATGCTATTCAGTGGTGATAGAGGCTGCGAGGCTGCCCTACTACAGTCCTTGCTGGGCAACTAGCGGCACTGTATCTGCTATAAATGTTCGGAGCTGTATGTAAGCCACAGGCTCACAAGATATTTGTTTAGTTAGTTTCTCCGGCTGCCGGCCCAAAGGCATTGGAGAGAGGGTTCGAGCCTCACCGCTCAACGGCGAGTGTAAAGAGGTGTGTTTACGATGAACGATGTTGAGCCGAGCGCGCGCTTCAACGACCGGGCGCACGCCGGTTATGAACTGGCCGCCGACCTTTCGCGCTTCCTCTATGGGCAAAACCCTGTGGTGCTGGCTGTACCCCCTGACGGACTACCTGCTGCCTCGGCAATCGCCGAGGCAATGAACGCGCCGCTCGACCTGATAGTGTCGCGCAGAATAGTGGCGCCGGGCCACGCTGAGGAAACGGTGGGAGCAGTTACGCCTGACCGCACGCTGGTAGTCAATAAAGCGTTGATGGGCAGGCTTGGCTGGGGCGACGCAGAAGTAGAGCAGCTTTCGATACCTGTATGGGCAGAAGCGCAGCGCGCTATGCAGCATTACCGCCGAGGTCGTCCTTACCCCGATTTGAAAGGACGTACTGCCCTGATCGTAGACGACGGGCTGACTACAGGCTACACTGTGATAGCGGCGGTAATATCAGCGCGCAAGCTGGAGCCTGCCCGGGTGGTTGTAGCTGTGCCTGTGGCTTCGCTTGAGGCGCTAGAGCGCGTGCGTGGGTATGTTGACGAACTCTTCTCGCTGGAGATAAGCGCCAAAGTGCCGTTCGCAGTAGAGCGTTACTACAAGCGTTATACCCCGATGAGCGACCAGGAGGTAATCTGGACGCTACAGCACTTCTGGGAGGAGCGACCGCCGGAGGGGTATACAGAGACTTTCTAGAGCTCTCTCGGCTGTTGCGACCGGAATAGTTGAAAGCAACAAGCCCCATATAGCGGGGCCTGGTGGTAGGGTAGCGCATAGGGGATTCGAACCCCTGGTCTCCTCCTTGAAAGGGAGGTGTCCTAGGCCTCTAGACGAATGCGCCAAAAGGTGGTTACGATCTTCAAGCCTAAACTATATTCGCCTGCCTCTGGAATCTGCATTATTGAGACTAACTATGTTATACCACAGTCCCACAAGTTATCACAAGCCCCGATCACGAGGCAACTGTTCAGGATTGTGGTAGAAAACGCTATTGCCACAGGGTCCCCACGCTAGGCATATTTCTCAGGTGATGCGCCATCACACGACCCGCTTGGCTGGGGCGGTGTACAGAACCTCGTGCCTATCTCCACCGACGGCATGTGGGCAGCGTATGCGGGCGCAAAGAGCGATTTGAGCGTTATAACGCCAGATGGTACGCCTGACCGCAGGCAGGAGGTGCTGACAGTCAGGGTAAAGTAGGCGGGAATTAGATGGGCGTTAAATAGCAACTGAGGCCAGCCATTTGGCTGAACCTCAGGCTGGGAGTGGGCGAGCGTGGTCTCGAACCACGGACCTCAGTCTTATCAGGACTGCGCTCTAACCAACTGAGCTACACGCCCAAGCGTTATTATTATAACAGAGTAAATGGCGCTTTGCAACTGACTGACATTCTGTAAGAGTTCAGAGTTGGGGCGGAGCGATCTTCAAGGAGTAGCTGTGAAGGCGCACCCTCACCCCATGCCCCTCTCCCTTCATGGGAGAGGGGGCTTTACTCATGGGGAGTGCACAGGAGATACAGCTCTTCTCTTACAAGGGGAGAGGGGGCGTTCTTCCTGCTGAGTATCAAGGGCATATCCCTTACACCCCTAGTCTGAACGTTTGCGATCGGGCCGCTCAGAAGTGGCAAAAAGGGAAGAGAATCAACAAAAATGCTATAGTCTGTGAATGGAGATGTTTACTTCACAGCCCGCGTCAGGGGAGGCCCTGGATAGAGCAGAGCCGAGTAGTGAGCTGGCGAGCCAGGCAGACCTTTTGCGCTGGCGAGGTTGGTACTGGGCTGTGGTTCCGCTGCTGGCGGCAGTTGCCTACCTCCTTGTGCTGCGTGTGGGGTTCTTGTCTGACGACTTCGTGCTCCTCTCCCAGGGAAAGGAAAGCGGGGTGGACGTGCGTGTCTTCGTGCCGCAGCCGCACTGGTATCTCTATCGCCCACTTGGTATGTTGCTTGTTTGGCAGGTTGGCGGGCAACTATGGGGCTTCAATCCGCTGCCATTTCATCTGCAAGGTCTGCTATTGCACGCCGGTGTATCGCTGCTACTAGGCTTGTGGCTGGCCGAGGCTTCAGGGCGGCGAGCTCTGGGGTGGCTTGGGGGGGCGTTGTTCGCTGTTTTCCCGTTACATCTTGAGGCGGTGGCGTGGGTGGCCGCTCAGTGGGATACGCTGGCGGTCTTCTTTGGACTACTGAGCTTGTGGCTTTTCACTCTGTGGTGGCGGCGCTCGGCGCGCCGCTACTTGTATATCTATCTTTTATCGGTATTATCATACGGCCTGGCGATCTTCACTAAAGAGAGTATGCTCACTTTTCTGCCGGTGTTCGGGGTGTCAGCCTGGCTCACGACGCCTCACCTGTTATGGAAGAGGTGGGTGCGGTTAGGCATCGCGCTTGCCCCCTTTGCCCTGATTCTCGCCCTGAACGCCGGCTTGCGGCTATTTTATTGGGGGCACCTGGGCGGCTATGGCCGCAGCCGGATTGATTATTCCGCCCTCTTGCCTGTGGTCTGGGACCAGTTTATCGGCTTTGCAAAGCTGCTTCTCTCTCCGATCAACAGCACTGTCTTTGGGCGGGTTCCTGAGCAGATTGTGGGAGTGACAATCACGATAGCGCTACTGATCGGGTTGATGCGTTACGGCTGGGGCGAGCGCAGAGTGTTGCTCGCTGCTGCGATATGGCTCGTAGTGGCGCTTACGCCGGTATTCCTGGTAGCACCAACCCCTGTCCTTGCATTACCGGTTTCGGTCGCGCCGGGCGATCTGCAAAACAACCGCTTTCTCTACTTAGCTGCGGGAGGATATTGCGCGGGTGTGGCTGCCCTCCTGTATGCCGCCATTTCTTCTACCCACAGATGGCGACAACAGGGAGCGGTGTTGGTAGGGCTGCTGCTGCTGCTCGCAGTAGCCACTTCCTGGGTGCAGCTAGGGCCCTGGGTTACCGCGGGCAAGCTGGTTGACGGTATTGAGCAGGACCTGACACGTTTGGTGCCAGGGCAGCCTGAGGTAAAGGAACCGATCTGGTACGTAGAGAGTCTTCCTGATAATTACAAAGGGGCCTACTTGTTCCGCCTCGGGCTGGGCAATATGCGCTATCTTACAGGTGAAGGCGAACCGGGCATAAAGGATGTGAGCAATGTGGCTGATGCTCCACTGGCGAGCAGCACACAGGAGGCCTTCGCCTTTCGCTTCGGCTTCGACCAGCAGGTTCCACGCGCCTGGGTTGCTTCTGGCGCGGGTATTACTAACGGGGCTGGAGCTGCGGGAGCGGCCTCGCCAGAAGCAAACTCAAAGAGCACCGAGATGTGGGATTTTACGTCTTGCGCCGCGGGAGCTACTGGCGGATGGCAAGTCGCTGGCGCACGGGTTTCATGCGAGCCGGGCAGGGGGCTGACGGTGCGCCCCGATGGGGGCGATCCCCAGATGCTAAGCCCGAGTATAAAGGTCAAGGAGGGCCCGAATAGCGCGCAGTATTTGCGACTACGGGTGGCTGCGCGCTACCCCTCAGGGAGCGGGGAGAGCAAGTATACTAATCAATGGTACTGGAGAGGGCCGGAAGGGGCATTTAGCGAGGCGAATAGTAAAGCCATACCTGTGCGCCAAGATGGCAACTGGCACGTCTACTGGACCTTCTTACCGACCGACGCCACAGGAGGCGTGCCCTCAAATCTGCGCTTTGATCCTGTAAACTCTGATACGATGGTGAACATGCGCTGGATTGAGCTGGACGTTGTACCTTGAGGGCCATGAGGCGCTTTATCGGGGGGCAAAGGGAGAGAGGCATGGGGTGAGGGTACACACTTACCCTCCCACCCGTAACTATTCAGAGTTGGGGGCCTGGCTACTCCCCTTATACTCAGCAGGAGTAAAGCCCCCTCTCCCCTTGTGGGAGAAGGGGCATGGGGTGAGGGCGGGTGAGGGCAGATGGAGCAACGCCGCACAGATACCCCAGGAAGATTGCTCCACCCTAAATCTGAACATTTACCTTTCTTCTGTAAGAGTTCAGACTAAGGGTGGAGGGGCTAGCTTAGCCCCCTCTCCCTTCATGGGAGATATACTCCCCAGATAAAGCCCCCTCTCCCTTCATGGGAGAGGGGGTTGGGGTGAGGGTGGGTGAGGGTACGCCTCCACAGCTACTCCTTCAAGATTGCTCCACCCCTACTCTGAACACTTATCGTACAAGATTGCTCCACCCTATTCTGAACATTTACCTTTCTTCTCTTTCCTTGTCCGCGGTATCCGGTTATGCTACAATGGCCTGATAAAGCCGGTATTTTGCTGAATTAGATTCAACCGTTGTGAGAGGCGGCGGTAACTCTCTTTTATTGCCTTTTCTCATCATAATGTATTCGGAGCGTTTTAGTCACGGAGCAATCGTATAATGCCCAAACCAGTACTTGCTATTGTCGGACGGCCAAACGTCGGCAAGTCCTCTTTTTTCAACAGGCTAATCGGTGAGCAAGTTGCTATTGTGGAGGATCAGCCGGGGACCACGCGCGACCGTATTTACGGCGATACCGAGTGGAACGGCGTGGAGTTTACGGTGATAGACACCGGCGGTATGGTGCTAGGCGGCATGGCTGAGCCGGGCACCGGGCCACAAGGCGAGGTTACTGAAGAAGATGTGATGCAGCGCACCCGCGAGCAGGCTGAAACGGCGATTGAGGAAGCGGACGTAATATTGCTGATGGTGGACGCCAAGACGGGCCTCACCGCTGCCGATAGCGAGATAGCCGACATATTACGACAATCGGAGAAGCCGGTAATCCTCGCCGCCAACAAAGCGGACTCGGAGGAGCGCCGCCTGAACGCGGTTGAGTTCTACGCTCTAGGGCTGGGTGATCCCATACCGATCTCTTCCAAGCACTCGATTAACACCGGCGATCTGCTTGACCAGGTAGTAGACGCTTTTCCCTCTGCGCCGCAGACCCCTGACGACGAGGAAGAAAAGATAAGAATAGCCATTGTTGGGCGACCTAACGTCGGTAAATCGCGCTTGCTCAACGCGATTCTGGGTGAAGAGCGGGTGATAGTCTCCGCTGTACCGGGTACGACCCGCGACGCGGTGGACACCCCTTTCGAGTATATAGAAGAGGGCGACGAGGCGCAGGCGCACGACATTGTCCTTATAGACACCGCCGGGATACGCCGCCGCGGGCGCATAGACCCAGGTATAGAGCGGTACTCGGTAATTCGCACCCTCAAAGCGATACAGCGTGCGGATATAGTGCTCCTGGTGATTGACGCTACAGAGGGGATCACCGCGCAGGATACTCACATCGCGGGCTACGTGCTTGAAGAGGCTAAGGGCATTGTGCTGGTGATCAATAAGTGGGACCTGGTAGAGAAAGACTCGAATACGATATACGAGTATACTGCCCACCTGCGCCAGGAGCTGAACTTCATGCCATATGTGACTTTTGTTTTCATATCCGCGAAGTTCGGGCAGCGGGTCAGCAAGGTGCTGCCGACGGCGCTCAAGGTGGCTAAAGAGCGGACCAAAAGGATATCTACAGGGCAGCTAAATAAGCTGGTAAAAGAGGCTGTGGAGGCTCACCCGCCTGCCTCAAAGCCAGGCAAGTGGGTCAAGTTCTACTATGCAACTCAGGCCGATGTGAAGCCGCCCACCTTCGTCTTTTTCACCAACGACGCGGACTCGGTGCACTTCTCATACAAGCGCTATCTGGAGAACCAGATACGCGGCGCATTTGGCTTCGAGGGGACACCGATACGGCTGGTCTTCCGCACAAGACAACATACCGAGTAGAGGTTGCAAGATATGCCGCTACTGCGGTGGAGAGTGCGGTGTAGTTTGAGATTATGGCTGTGATTAGCCTTTTTGCCGATGGGCTCACGCCATTTTACGAGAATGATGCCGACTGACTGAAAGGAGAGCACGTTGGATCAGAGTTGCACGCACCTTACGCCGGAACATTCACATCATGTTACACCTGGCGCCGAGGGGTGCGAGGAATGCCTGAAAATGGGAGACGGGTGGGTGCATCTACGCATCTGCAAGGAGTGCGGGCACGTGGGATGCTGCGACGCGTCAAAGAACAAGCACGCTACGAAGCACTTCCACGCCACGGGCCATCCAATCATGAGGTCGTGGCAGCCTGGGGAAGAGTGGGGCTGGTGTTATATAGACGAAGTGCAGTTCGCCTCTTTGCCCCTCTAAGGCCTCCGCTCTTGCAGGAAAGGGCTTTTCTTCTATGAAGTGCCCCTCCCACTTGTGGGGTTTTATGGATACGCTTAGGTGGAATGCTCAATCACCCCTTACACCGTGGTAAACAAACGCCCATCCCCTTGACCTCCTTCCCACTGGAAGGGGGAATAGATGAGATAAAGAAGAAGGCCCCTCCCCTTTGGGGAGAGGTTGGGGTGGGGCGTTGCGATAGTAGAATGCCAAGTGGTACAGTATTGTGCAGGGGAAACCTGCCCTCGAAAAGGGAACGTTGAGATCAGAGAGGCTATGTAAAGTACTCGAACATGCGACGTATAGCGGTTACGTCCTCTGTTAGGCCGAGGGCAAGCATCAGCTTGACGCGCGCCTTTTGGCCTGTGAGGTCCTCACCAAAGATTACGCCCATGTTGTGTAGCTGCTTGCCACCGCCGAGGTATGCGTAGGTGTCGAGGGCGCGCCCTTCGGGGCAGCGCGACACGAGCACCACAGGTTTTTTGGCATGGAGCCACGCCTCTATACCGGGGAGCATCATAGGTGGAACGTTGCCCTGGCCCATTGCCTCGATAACCAGGCCCATCATCCCTTGCTCCAGGCTCCAAACCAACAAAGAACTGTCCATGCCCGCATAGACCCGCACCAGCTCAACGCGCGGCTCTATGTGGTCAGGCGCGAAAGTCTGCCGCACAAGCGAGCGCCGGAAGATCGTCACAAGGTCATCATCTACATTGCCGAGTGGACCGAGAGTAGGCGACCTGAAAGCGTCGAGGTTGGAAGTGTGCATCTTGATAGTGTCTCGCGCCGCCAGTATCCGCCCGTTGAAAACGACAAGCGCGCCTGCTTCCCATGCATCAGGGCAGGCCGCGACGCGCACAGAGGCGAGCACATTGCGCGGGCCATCGGCCCCTAGCTCGGAGTTGTTGCGCATCGCGGCAGTAAATACCGCAGGTTTGGGCGAGCTGAGCAGCATGTCAGCCATGTATGCAGTCTCTTCCAGAGCATCGGTGCCGTGCGTCACTACAACCCCATCAATCTCAGGGCGCGCAAGGGTGCTGTTGAGCAGCCCGCAAAGCTCGAAGATCATCTGCGGTGTGAGGTGGCATGAGGGCTGATTGGAGAACTCAATCAAGCCAAGGCGGGCGACGCTGTCAAGGCCGGGCACCATATGGAGTAGCTCATCGCCGCTAATGGCGGGCACCGCTCCGCCCAGCCTGGCATCGTATTGCATAGAAATGGTACCGCCTGTGGTGATAACAGCAATATTAGGGAGCAAAGGAGGTCTCCTGTAGTGGTAAGGATAGGAAGATTATAGCACGGCCCGCGGCTTGCAATTTCTCTATCGGCGCGACATTCTGCTGGAGATATTGAACCTCTTCGATATTAATACTGTTTAACAGAGTAAGGCAGGTAAAACCCCGTGCATGATAGGAACATGCCCCAAGGAGCGCACACATGTTGACAGGCTTAATGCTTTCTGCTACACTCTACATATTATTTTTGGCCTGCCTGGCCGCGAGTGGGTCTCTGTGTGGCATATCCGCCGGAAGGGTTGGAAGCCCTCGGATCTGTAAGTCGCGGAGCAGCGCAAATCTATAGCCATGTACTTTATGCGGTGTGTTATTTGGATGTGCAGCAGGCCGGCAAGGTAGGAAAAAGCAAGTATCAGGCGCGCCACAATCGGGTGACTTATGCCAAAAGATGTAAGTACGAGGAATTGAAGGCTGGAGACAAGAGATCAGTAGCGCGAGCCTATAGCTACTGGCCCTTAGTCGCTAACCTTTTAATCTAATCTTTAGCCCCGAAAGGAGCAGTACCCTGGATACAGCAACAAAGAATCAAGCAGATCGCCAGCAAGAGCAGGCGACTGCGCGCGGGTCCCGTCGCAAGAGTTCGAGCGGCGCAAGCGATCGCGCCCTTGAACAAGACTACCCGGAGTTTATGCAGAACCCTAACGAGCTTTTGCGCGTTGAGGACCTGAAGACATACTTCTACACTGAAGACGGAACAGTCAAAGCTGTAGATGGTGTAAGCCTCAGGTTGAACAGGGGAGAAACGCTTGGCATTGTAGGGGAGTCGGGTTGCGGCAAGAGTGTGACCTCGATGAGCATCATGCGGCTCATCGCCAGCCCAGGGCAGATCATTGATGGGGAAATTCGCTTCAGGGGGCTGAACGTCGCTGACCTGAGCGAAGAAGAGATGCGGCATATCAGGGGCAACCGCATGTCCATGATATTCCAGCAGCCAACCTCCTGCCTCAACCCTGTCTTCCGAGTGGGCGATCAGATATCGGAGTCGCTGATGATACATCGCGGCTACACCAAGCAGCAGTCGCGCCAGCGCGCCATCGAACTCCTCACAATGGTAGGGATCCCGTCGGCCAAGACCCGCGTCGACTCCTACCCGCATGAGATGTCGGGCGGTATGTGCCAGCGGGTGATGATTGCTATGGCCCTCGCCTGTGAGCCTGAATTGCTGATCGCCGACGAGCCGACCACCGCGCTCGACGTGACGATCCAGGCGCAGATACTTGAGCTAATGAAAGACCTCAAGAATCGCTTTGACGCGGGGATCATCCTGATTACACACGATCTTGGTGTAATAGCAGAAATGGCGGACAACGTGGTTGTAATGTATGCGGGTAAGGTGGTCGAAGAGGCGCCTGTGAACGATTTGTTCGACAGCCCCAAGCACCCGTACACGCAAGGCCTGCTCGCTTCAATACCTGTGCTTGGCGAAGTCAGGGATAAGCTGGCCGTCATCCCAGGCTCTGTGCCGTCGCTGCGTAACCTGCCGCCTGGGTGCCGCTTTGCCGGGCGCTGTCCGTATGTGATGGAAATTTGCCGTACTACAGAGCCTGCGCTCCTGAGGCTATCGGAAAATCGTACAGCGCGCTGCTGGCTTTATAGTGATGAAGCCATGGGGCAAGAAGGGCAGGCAGTTGCAAAAGAGACCACCGGTGTGGGCGGCCCTGAAGGGGCAACCGCCTAGCAACGCCGCATTTAGCGTTTGGGGTAGAAGGAAAGTTCTGAGAGACGGAATCTAAGATCACTAGATTTAGGAGCAACTGCCAATGAGCGACCAAGAAAGCAGCCAATCACTGCATTCACCCGCTGACCTGGGATCGCCGACGCCCACAGAGCCGGGGGCCGGTGGGTCTACGCTTGTCTCCGCCAACGGCAGAATTAAGGAAAAGCCCAGGGGCGACATGCTGTTGGAAGTGGACCGGCTGGTCAAGTATTTTCCGGTCAAGGGCGGCCTTTTGCAGCGCACAGTAGCCTGGGTGAAAGCGGTTGACGATGTTAGCTTCTCCATCCGGCGGGGTGAAACGCTGGGGCTGGTGGGCGAGTCGGGCTGCGGAAAGACGACCGTTGGGCGCACGCTGCTACGCCTTGTGCCCGCTACTAGTGGGCAGGTGCGCTTCGAGGGGAAGAACATATATGATCTGAAGGCCGATGCTATGAAGCGGGTGCGGCGCGACATCCAGATTATCTTCCAGGACCCCTTCTCATCGCTCGACCCTCGCGTTCCTATCGGCGAAAGCATCGCAGAAGGGCTGGTGGTGCATGGCGTTCCAAAGGCCGAGCGGCAGCAGAGGGTTTACGACGTGCTGGCCCGCGTGGGCCTTCTACCTGAGCACGCCAAGCGATACCCGCATGAGTTCTCCGGCGGGCAGAGGCAGCGTATCGGCATCGCCCGCGCTCTCGCATTGCGTCCCAAGTTCATTGTCTGCGATGAGCCTGTATCGGCTCTTGACGTTTCGATCCAGTCGCAGGTGTTGAATATCCTCAAGGACCTGCAAGATGAGTTTGGCCTGACCTATCTCTTTATCGCCCACAACCTGAGCGTCGTGGAGCACATATCGAGCAGGGTGGGTGTGATGTACCTTGGCAAGATGGCGGAGCTATCTGACCGCGATGAGCTATTTAAGAACCCTCAACACCCTTATACCCACGCGCTTCTCTCCGCCATACCGATACCGGACCCGAAGGTCAGGCGCGAGCGCATAATCCTGAAAGGCGATATTCCTTCTCCCATCAACCCGCCAACGGGGTGCCGCTTCCACACGCGGTGCTGGCTGGCACAGGACATTTGCAAGCAGCAAGTGCCCGTGTGGCGCAACGTGTCTCCGCCCGGCCAGACTGAACACTACGTAGCCTGCCACTTCGCACCCTTTACCAAGATGCCCCTCCCAGGCGAGAGCAGCGACATCCTGGACAAAGACGAGACCACGATGGTGCATCATTGATTATGTAGGGATTCGGGATTAGAGAGTGGGGCTAGGGCGTGGGGGTTAGCAGAGTTTGTTTGCTAACCCCCACTCCGTACAAATCGAGGACGCGAGCCGCCACACGGTGCATCTCGTGCTCCTGCTGCACGTAGCTGATGCCCCGGCTCCCTAGCGCGGCCCAGCTGTCGGGGTGAGTGACGAGAGATTCTAATCTGTCGTATATCTCTTCCGGGCCCGCACTTACGATGGGCAGATTTTGGGGGTAGTAGCAGCGCAAGTCGTCGCGGATGCGGCAGACAACAGGCACGCCTTTAGCCATCATCTCGATTGACACCGTGCCATATGCTCCAATCATAAGCTGGTCAACAGCTATGTCGGCCTCTCCGCAGAACTCCGCGACTTTATCGTGGGGCACACCTTCAAGCATCATCAATTCTACAGGGTATCCTCCATCCTTGAGCCGCTCGACAGCTTGCAGCAAGAAGCGAGTGCCTTTTATCTCCCTGTCGGATGGCGCGTGCAGGATGCGGACAGGGTCGTTTGGGGAGATAGGAGTGGTGCGCGGCGGTCGGGGCGACCACTTCTGCAAGTCAATAGGACCAGGCATCAGATGCGCCCCCGGCACAAACTCCAGCAGATCAGGAGTTGAGACGAGCGTCACGTCGGCAAGGGCCGGGTTGGGGTGGTGCTTACCGAGGCAGACGAGCGACGTGCACTCGCTACAGCCGCTCACCCTGTACTTGCTCAATGTGGCGGCGCGATTACGCACCTCACAGCCGCAGAAGTGGAAGACGATTGTCTTGCCCAGCGCCCGCAGCAACGTCAAGTCGGGATAAGGGAATGGGAAAAGGGTGTTGCCGAAATAAAGGTGGAAGATATCGTACTCCCTGATAGCGTTCAGCGCGAAGCCGCCGACAGCTGCCGCTTTCTTGATAGCGTTGTCGCCTCTGCCCAGATGGAGCGTGCGGTCAGTCTCAAAGGCATACTTATGGCTGACATACTCTATTGACGTGGAGTCGAACCCCAGGTCGCGTTGGGCGCGCGACAGCAGCCCGGCGATCCCCGCTATATTCGTCGGCGCATGCAAAATCCGAGGCTTTCTCTTCTCCCTTTTTCGACTGCTCATAGTTAAAGTGTACCATAGTGACCAGGCATTAGGGATCAGCAATCTGCTGCTAGTCCCTGGCCCCTAACCCCTGGTAGCCTCGGAGGAGCTTTTCGGCCTGGGTGGACCATCTGTAGAGGGGGGCCACGCGGCGGAGGTTGACGCAGATTTGTTCTACGGCTGCGGGGTTGGTTAGCAAGCTGTTTATTGCTGCTGCGTAGCTCTGAGGGCTATCGAGTTTTGCCACAATGCCGAGGTTGTGGCTTGTGATAACCTGGCGAAGGAAGGGAAGGTCGCTCGCCACAATGGGCAGGGCGGACTGTATGAAGTCGAAGAGCTTATTGGGCGAGGTATAGTAGTTGTTCAAGTCTACCGCCTGGTATGGGATGGCTCCTACGTCAGCCGAAGCGCAATAAGCGAGCAGTGCGCTCTGAGGAACAGCAGGCAAGAAATAGACAAGGTCGCCTGGACCTTCGGCGGCCATACGCTCCAGCGCAGCCTGATACTCTCCATAGCCCATGAAGACCACAGCAGCATTGCCTTTGAGGAGCGGCGCTGCCTTCACCAGGTTCTCCAGGCCGCGGCCCTCGGACATCCACCCCTGGTAGAGCACTACTTTGCGCTCTAGAGGAAGAACAAGCCGCTCACGTATCAAGTTGTAGTTAGCGGAAGGGTCGAAGCCCGGCGGCGGGTCGGGGCAATTGAGGATCACAAGGGGAGGCGGCACAGAGTAGCGGCGTGACATCTCCTCGGCGATAAGCTCATTGACAGTAATGGCAAGGTCGGCCTGCGGCAGCAGTCTTTTCTCAAGGCGCAGCCAAGCTTTACGCTTCAGGCGCACCCAGCGATTAGCCATATCAGGAAAGAGTTCGTGCGCATCGTAGACAAGCTTCGCGCCGTTAGCTCTCGCTGCCCTGTATGCTACTTCCAGGTTGTTCAGGTCGTGCGCATGATATATATCAGCGTTGTAGGAGATGGCTCGCGGCAGGGCACGCATGGTGAAGGTATGTTGGCCCGTGAAAACGCTCCAGAGCGCGGCGGCCTGGCTGCCTCGCGTGATACCAACCAGAGTGTAAAGCCACCTGAACCTGCGGTCGCGGCCGCTGACGGCCACCCACTCGGCGGGCAGCCCTTCCACTTCACCGGCACTCTCCTGTTGCCCGGATGCACGGGTGAGTATGCGCACGTCGTAGCCTGCGGCCTGTAGAGTATGCGCTTCTTGAAGGATGCGGCGTGTAACCTCCACGTCCTGTGTGATCATCAGCACCCTGGACCGCGAAGCTTTGCGCCCGGAGGCTCTATCAGCGTGCAAGTAGCCTCTCGCAGTCGTGAATTTGATAGTGCAAAAGGAGAGCAGCCCACCATTGAGCCTCTGAATCAGGAGGGCTGAGGTGAGCATACTGGGCGTCGAAGATGCCGCGCACCTGAGAATTATAGGGGAATGGAGATTAGAGAGTCAACGTGGGTTGGGGAACTGTGTGCCATTCAAGGCAGGTAGCAATCGGCGCAGTGTCAATGGACGGATAGTGCTAAATTAGCGGCAGATTCTGGATGGATTGGTTGGGTTGACAACTTGGTCTGCAAAGATATAGCTATGTAGGTGCCTTGAATGCCATGTAGTGCTCTAGTATACTCGTCTTTGAGCAGATGACTACAGCGTTTGACAATCCGCGGGTAAGTGTCATTATCCCCGTGTATAATCAGGGGGCGTGGCTTGCATATGCGATTGAAAGCGCCCTTACACAGACTTATCTCAACAAAGAAGTAATAGTAGTGAATGATGGCTCAACTGAAGTTAGCACCCGCCAGGCCGCGCAGCCATATTTTGGGCGTATAGTATACATAGAACAGGAGAATGGCGGCCTGGCGGCGGCACGGAATAGAGCAATCGAGGCTGCTGGGGGCGAGCTTATAGCACCTCTCGACGCTGACGATGTATGGCTACCACAAAAGCTTGAGATAGAAGTTGGCGCTCTCAAGTGCCACCCTCATGTGGCTATGGTGCATTCAAGTTACTATTTGATAGACGGAAAAGGAGAGCGTACAGGTCTGGAAGTTCTACCTGAAGGCGAATACAGACCACTGCCGAACATCCTTTTCGAAGTGCCTATCTGTGTCACCACTTCTTTATTTCCAAGATATATACTGGATGAGATTGGCATGGAAGATCCAGCAGTTAGTGGCACTGATGACTGGGATCTTTGGTTGCGCATGGCTGCACGTGGCTATAACTTCTACTGTGTGAGTGAGCCGCTGGCTGAGTATAGAAGACATGGATCTAATATGTCGCTCAATCTCAGGTTGGATATACGACCCGCGTTGAAGGTGCTGGACAAGTTTTACTCGCAGGAAGGCTTACCTACAGAAGCTCTCAAAGCCAGAGACCAAGCGTACTTCACCCGTCATGCCGCAGGCGCTGCGGCTTATTTCAGTGTTGGAGAGCTGGAAGCATCCAGGGAGCATATCCAGAGCGCCTCTGGATACGCGCCGCAGAGCATCGCCAGCGGGCGCTTCCTCCAATCTTTCATCCATGCCGGCGGTAAGCAGCCCACGCTTAAGTCGGCACAGGGAGCTGTTCGATTTGTTCTGGAGGCGCTGGCGTCGGCGCAATTGCCGCCGTCAATCTATCGTAAGGCGGCGGCGAGGGCAGATATTGTGCTAGCACTACATGCAGGAAGCAAGCGGCCAATGTATACCGTGCGAGCAATCGCAAGTGCCCTCGCACGCGACCCTAAGCTGATTGCTGATCGCAATGTCTGGGCAGCGGGCGGGCGCTTGCTGAGGCGTAGGTTGGGTATATTTAAACAACAGCTAGACAAGCTCGCAAAGTTATCTTGAAGTGAGTATAGGGAAGAATACTACTGTCGGCCTTTTTACGGACTTTGCGGTCCTGGGTCTCGGCGTGCTTGTCAGCATTGTGTTAACCCGTAGTCTGGGGCCGGAGCAACGGGGAGTATATGCGCTTCTAGTAGCAACAAACGGCCTGGGAGCGAACCTGGCGGGCCTGAGTGTGGCGAACTCGTGCAGCACCATGCTGGCACGCGGCAATTACCGTCTTGGGCAAGTAAACACTGTAGCCATGCTCCTGGCTCTTCTCCTGGGGGCAGCTGGTTTAGCTATCACCACCTTGATATTCCCACTCCTGAGCAACAATATATTTATGGGTGTACCTTACACCTATCTGTTTATCGCTTTGCTTCTTCTCCCGACTACCATATACCAGATTTACTGGAACTCCATGATGATGGGGCTAAGCCGGCTCCTCTCGCTGAATAAGCTAAACCTGACTGTGAATGTTGTCTCCAGTGTGCTTATGATAGTAGTGGTGGGTGTGCTACACAAGGGAATACCAGGCTTCCTGGCCGTGTGGTCGCTTAGCGGTCTCTGGGGCGCAATCAGCACAGCAGTGGTAGCTGCACGGATCGAGCGCCCTGTCTGGCCGCCCAGCCGTAAGATAATGTCCGATATGCTTCAATTTGGTCTGCGTGGCCATGGTGCGAACATCGCACACCAAATCTTCCTGCGTCTCGACTTGTATCTCGTAAACCCGCTGGTAGGTAATGCAGGGGTCGGCTTTTATTCTCTGTCTACTTCTCTGGCCGAGAAGTTGTGGGTGCCTCTCAACGCGATCTACGCTTCTTCCGTAGGTAAAATTGCCCAGCTCCCACGCGAGGAGTCGGCGTTGCTAACCGCCAAAGTCGCGCGCACTGCGCTACTGATGATGTTCACCTTTGCACTTCCCCTGGCCGTGGCGAGTCCCTGGCTCATTCCTCTTATCTATTCGGGCAGGTTTACAGCCTCCGTGTTGCCTCTCATTATTCTGTTGGGAGGCACACTGGGCTTCGCTGTAATGCTCGTGCTCAACAACTATATAGTCGGGCAGATGCAGCGGCCCGGCTTGCTATCCATTATCTCCTGGTTGGAGCTGATAGTGAGCGTAATGCTCTACGTCACGTTGATTCCCTGGCAAGGAATAGTTGGGGCGGCAGTAGCCTCAACACTGACTTATCTGCTTGCAATGGCAGGCACCCTCTATCTGTTTGTGCGCGATAGCGGGCTGCCAGCAATGTCGGTGTTGATACCACGACGCGGCGATTTCGGCGATTACGCCAGGATAATCAGGGCTGGAATGAGTAGAGTACCAGGTCTGAGGCGCTATGCGCACTCTTCAGCGGACAGCTAATGCGCATCCTCATAATTCCTTCGTGGTATCCTACGCCGCGCAGACCTATCAATGGCGTCTTCGTGCGTGAGCAGGCGGATGCCCTATCACATACACATGAGGTGCGTGTACTGTATCTGGACGTGCTGCCTCGTGGGTGGCACCGGCGCTCGAGTAGCCGGGTAAGCACTGAGCGCGGCTACGTAGAAGACACCATTGAAGTGCCCAACTACCCTCTCATCTGGCAGTTTATATACCTGGCATATTTGGGGCGTGCATACTGGAAATTGCGTGCTCAGTTCAAGCCTGATGTTGTCCATTGCCATGTGGCGGTACCGTCGGGCTGGGGTGTCGCTCTCTTACGGCGACTCTTCAGAGCGCCTATTGTGTTGACCGAACACACAGGACAGTTCGAGGTCTGGCGCGCCCGGTGTGGGCTTCGATGGATGGCGCACGTGGCGATGTCTGCGGCCGATGTGGTGATTGCTGTAGGCGAAAGACAAAAGCAGGACTTGATAGAAAACTCTCCTGCTATCAAGAGGCTGGAAATCGTCTCCAATGTGGTAAATACCAACCTCTTCCAGCCCAGCCCACTTCCACCCGCGAGCGAAGGATACCACATCCTTTTCGTAGGCATACTTGACTCCCCCTGGGTAAAGGGCGTCTCGGTGCTGCTCAAGGCCACAGCCTTGTTGAAGCAAAGCAACTTACCTGTGCATTTAGATCTTGTGGGCGGTGGCAACCTACTCGCTGAGTATAAAGCTCAGGCAAAGCACCTTGGCGTTGATGACGTTGTGAGCTTTCACGGCGCTCAACCACACGAAGCGGTAGCGCAATTTTTCAGAAAAAGCCATCTTTACGTCATGTCCAGCCTCACTGAGTCGCAGAGCCTGGTGGTGATTGAGGCGCTTGCCAGTGGGCGGCCTGTGGTGAGTACGAGGTGCGGGGGACCGGAGTATATGATAAACAGCACGAATGGCTTGATAGTCGAGCCTGGGCAGGCAGAGCCGTTGGCTGCCGCTATAACCGAGCTATTGACTCACCTCGACAGGTACGACCCGCAAAGTATAGCTGCCGATGCAGCCCGCTTATATAGCCAAGTCACTATCACAGAAGCCCTCACCGCTATTTATCAGAGGCTGGGCCGGGAACTATGAATTATGAACTCACCTTACGCAGCCGGATGGCTGGATAGTAGACTAAAGGCATGACGAACAAAGAACTGCTTGATCTGTACACCGACCACCTGATAAGCTCCTTTGGACAGACCACAGGTACGGGTCTGAGCACACTGCTGGGTGGAAGCATCAGCCACGACCGTATCCAACGCTTCTTGTCCAAGCAAGAGTTTACCTCTGCTGACCTGTGGCATTTCGTCAAGCCTCACGTGCGAGCTATCGAAGCCCAAGATGAGTGCATCATTGTGGACAACTCCATTGCAGAGAAGCCATACACTGATGAGAACGACATCATCGCCTGGCATTATGACCACTCTAAAGGACGCACGGTCAAGGGGATAAACTTCCTCTCGGCCCTGTACCACGCGCCACAGTTGGACGTGTCTCTGCCGGTGGGTTTCCGAGGGGTATGAAAGACTGAGCAGTATGTGGACAAAAAGGATGGCAAGACCAGGCGGCGCGACCCTGTCAGCAAGAATGAGCACTATCAAGCCTTGCTGAGGCAAGCTTGTAAGAACCAAATCGTCTTCCGGTTTGTGCTCAACGATGTGTGATATGCCTCGGCAGAGAAGATGCGCTTCGTCAAGGGAGAGTTGGAGCGGGAGTTCATCATGCCCCTCAAGACCAACCGCCGAGTAGCCTTGACTGAGCAAGAGAAGCGGCAAGGCAAGTACGTGCGTGGTGGACGAGTTGACGCTGGAAGTGGGTGAGGTGCGGATAGTCTACCTTGAAGGAGTGGACTTCCCATTGGCACTCTCGAAGCAACTCTTCGTAAACGGAGATGGGAGCCAAGTCGTCCAATATCTGGTGTGCTCTGATGTCCAACTCACACAGGAGCAGATTCAGCCAGGGATGCAGGCCTTTGCGCATCGGGCACTGGACGAATATGCCTCTCCAGCAACTCAGGGGTGATTCCCTCCATGCTGAGCAAATAGCTCTTCGCAAGCTCATACACTCGCTTGTCGCGCTTCCTAAGTTTCTCGACAGAGCTTGTATCTGTTGTTTCTGTCTTTTTACGAGGCTGCCGGTCCAAAACTGTTTCCTGCTGGGGAATTGCAATCACAACTGGCCGTGTTGCGATTGTACCGAAATGTTGTTATATTTCCTCACGTAAGGTGCCAGTACTTCTATTATGTACAGGCCCGTATTATGTACTTTGAAAGCATGGCCCGGTAGCAGCAATTGCTGAGCCGAATTACCGTGATCTCACAGCTATTATATCGAAGAGGCTTATTACATGCCGGACGACGCCCTGCCTATTGAGCTTCCTGACCTCGCCACAGAGCCTGCCCCCGCTCTTGCTCCCGCCCCTACGCTCTCTCCATCGTCAGCTACAATCCCACAACCACCCTACAGGATCTCGCCCACCGACATCTCGCAGTTCATCCGGCTTGAGCAGTGCCAGCGCTACCTGCGCCTGCGCCTCCACGAACGCGCTCACGGGCGCGGCTTCTTCGAAGAGTACGGAGTCTATCCTCAAACCATCCCACCGTTGCTGACCCGCTCAGGCCAGTCGTTCGAGGAGAAGGTGGAGGCTGAGGTATCGGCGCACTACCTGACACGCAACTTGGCAAAGGAGCTTTCGGAGCGGCGGATTTCGGACAACGAGCTGGTTTCGACAGCAGCCCGAAGCCTACCACCTGGCCACGTACTTGTGCTCTTCCAGGCCCGCCTTTCGTTACCGCTCGGCAACTGGTGGTTCCGTGGCGACATAGACATCTTGCGCATGGAGCGCTACGAGGACGGCACCCTTCGCCTCCTGATCGCCGACATGAAAAGCTCCGCCGAGGCGAAGATGGAGCACCGCTTGCAGGTGGCCTTCTACCATCGGATGCTCTCCGCCCTGCTTGAGCGTGAGGGTATCTCGCACGGTGAGATCAGCATGGGCATCCTCTACCGGGGGTCCGCCCTACCCACAGATGGCATGAACCACGAGGAGCTTGCCCGCATTGCTGAGGAGCAGGCTCTCGCGGAACAACTCCTGGGTGTTGATGCTCTACTCGAGATCGCGCCCGACGCCACGCCATACCTCGATTCCGTAGAAGATCTGGTCACGGGCCCCGATTCTACAGCCCTCCGCCTGCTGAACGCGCCCTTCGAGGAGCTGCCCTATCACCTCTCCCACAAATGCGACGGCTGCCTGTACAACGAGTACTGCATGAAGTGGACCGCCGAGCGCGACGACCTGTCGCTGGTGCCCCACCTCACCGCGCTGGAAAAAGAAGGGTTGAGGCGCAAAGGCGTGAACACCATCTTCGATATTGCAGAATTGAAGCGGCTGCATTACGCGGATGGTGCGAACGGCAAACGGTTCGACGATCTCGTGCCTTCGCCGGGCAAGGAGAAGCTGACTAGGCAGATATCAGGGCAGTGGGGTGTCGGGCACCGGCTCGACGAGCTTATCCTACGGGCCAGGCGCTATCTCGACTGGAAGCACTATGACGTAGAATCTATTCCCTACATCCCAAGCAAAGGCCATGGCTCGCTCCCCTACTGCGACCCCACGCACAATCCCAACCTGGTTAAGGTATACATAGACGCCCAGCACGATTATCTCCAGGACCGGGTGTATCTCATCGGTGCGCTGGTAGTGGCATACGAGGGAGGCGTGGAGAAAGCCGAGCATGGCAGCGTGGTCAAAATGACCGCCGGCCCTCCCGAAACGGACGAAGAGGAGAGAGCGTTGCTGGTCGAGTGGATCGCTGAGACACTGAGTGCGGTGGCCGAGCTGGTAGCGCCCGACGAGAATGGCCAGCCGAACGCTCCCATCCACCTGATCTTCTTCAACAGGTACGAGCAGAGAGTGCTCCTCGATGCCCTCGCCCGGCACCTGCCCACCATCCTGGCTGCCACGCCCATGTACGATTTCCTCACCCAGAAGGCGGCCTTCGACTCTCCAATCGCCACCTTCCTGGACGACGAGATACGCGAGCTGAAGAACTACCCGATGCTGTGCCAGTCGTTGCAGGCTGTAGCCGCCTTCCTCAAGTTCGATTGGCGCAGCCCTCAGAACTACCGCTCCATCTTCCGAGAGCGCATCTTCGACTTCTGGGGCAAGCTCGAAGACCGGGAGGACCAGCAGGCATGGTACACGAACCGCTCTCGCTTCAAGAGCGAGATCCCTCTTGAGTTCGCCTACCACGCATGGGGCGAGCTTCCATTCCCCGCCCAAGGCAAGGCCGACCCGTTCGAGCCGTACCGCAGGGCTACCGCCGAGCTTATCACCGAGTTCCAGGCCAGGCGACTGGACGCCATGCACTACATCGTGAGCCACGACTTCCAGGGCAACCGCCTCACCACAAAGACGCCCTTCCGCCTGCCCGACCTCGCCTCCTTTTCGGAGAAAGCGCCCTCGCTCGCTCACGCCCTTGAGGAGTTCGTCACAATCGAGCGACATGTAACGCTGGCAGGGTGGAAAGCGGCCCGCAACATAGCGCCTGAGCGACGCGTGCTCATGGGCGAGACCCTCATCGTCCGCTACTGCGAAGAGGACCAGGACCCTGAGGTGGCCGAAGCCAACCGCGAGCACGCCCGCCGTCACGTCCTGAAAGAGCAGTACCGAGCGGCCTTCAAAGCGGCCAACCCCACCGCCAAGCAGGTGCGCCTGACCCCCGACCAGAAGAAGGCATGCGACTACATCCAGGCGGGGATGCGCTACAGCCTGCGACTCGAAACCGCCAGGGCCGGCATCGACGCGGGCATGGACGAGGTGCTCGGCCTCACCAACCTGCGCGAAGGCGACACCGTGATCCTCTACCCTCGCATCACCTACGACGAGCGCCTCCCCCTTGAGGAGCGCACGCCCCAGACGCCGACTCCCAAGCAGATGCTGTACGGGCCTCAGGTGAGGATCGAGCGCATCGAAGTGGAGCGCAACGAGCAGGGAGAGGCATTGCGCGCTTTCGTGGACGTGGAGTGGCAAGAACAGATAGGGGGCGAGTGGTCCAAGGGCTTCGTCTTCGGCACAGGCTCCGAGGAGCGCCCGCTCGTCGCTGACAAGCTGTACACGCTGGACCCCGACATCAACGACATCTACGGCTACTGGTGCATGGTTACCACCAAGACTCTGTCCGAGGCTGTGGAGGGCGGATTCACCGGGGTGAACACCCTCTACAGCAGGCTCTCCAACCCAGAGGGCGGCCACGTGGAGTGGGACGAGCGGGCGACCGAAGGGCAGGCCCGCTTCTACGAGGGGTTGGAGGCGCTTCATGCGCTGGACGAGCGCGAGATGCCGCAGTTCGAGGAGAGCAAGCGCGAATACATCTCCAGCCACGGCAATGACCCGGTGCTGCTCGTGCAGGGGCCGCCGGGCACTGGCAAGAGCTACTCGACGGCGTTCGCTATCCTCGCCCGAATGCAGGGAGCTATGGCGTCCGACCGGCCTTTCCGCATCTTTATCTCGTGCAAGACGCATGCCGCCACCGACGTGCTTCTTGAGAACGTGCGCCACGTCCAGGACCGCCTCACGTACTTCCACGAGCACTATCCCGAGATGTCAGCCCAATACTTCGATCTGCGGCTCCTCGACGTCGATCTCTTCAGGGTAGCCCCCAAACAGCCCGTGGCTGGGGTTACCAACCTCGACAAAGAGAGGGACAAGAAGAAAGGCGAGGACGGCAACACCGACATAATCATCCGGTCGGGGTGGTGCGTGGTGGCCTCAACGCCGGGGCACATCTACGGTATGGTCAAGGCGCGGTGGGGCAACAAAGACCTGTTCGGCCACTACTTCTGCGACCTGCTGGTGCTGGACGAGGCCTCGCAGATGAACATCCCCGAAGCTATCATGGCAGCCCTACCGCTGAAGCCGACAGGACAGTTGATAGTGGTAGGCGACCACCGGCAGATGGCGCCAATCGTCAAGCACTCGTGGGACAACGAGCCAAAGAGGACCTTCAAGGAGTACAAAACGTATCGCTCCCTCTTCGTCACTCTGCTTGAGCACGACCCACCTGTTCCGATGATCAAGTTTGCCGAGAGCTTCCGCCTCCACTCGGCCATGGCCGAGTTCCTGCGTCGGGAGATCTACTCCAAAGACGGTATACGTTACCACTCGAACCGGCATACTGTGTTGCCTAAGCTCTGGCTGTCCGACCCATTTGTGGCTGCTGTGTTGGCACCTGAGCATCCACTCGTAGTGATAGTCCACGATGAGGCAGGCAGCCAGACGCGCAATGAGTTCGAGCAGCGCCTCATGGCCTCCATCCTGGAGGCGCTGGCTGATTCTAGCCTGTACAGCTTGACCGCGCGCGAGGGCATGGGAGTGGTGGTCCCGCATAGGGCCCAGCGAGCGGCCATGCAAAGTGCGTTCCCCTACCTGTCAGAGGTGGACCCCGAATCAGGAGCGGTGCTGCTCTCAGCCATTGACACCGTGGAGCGATTCCAGGGAGGAGAGCGGCAAGTCGTCCTGTACAGCGCGACCGAGAGCGATCAGGAGTATCTGCTCGCCGCAGGCAAATTCTTGTACGACCCTAACCGGCTGACTGTCGCGATCAGCCGGGCCAAGCGGAAGATGATATTGGTGGCATCTCGCTCGATCTTCTCGCTATTCAGTCCTGATGAGGCCGTTTTCGCTAACGCTCAATTGTGGAAGGATCTGCTGCGCCGTACCTGCACCACATTGTTGTGGGAAGGTGAGCGCCTCGGCCATAGCGTACAGGTTTGGGGCAACGCTCAGTACCTCTTTGACGGCCCTGGCCTCGGCAACACGGTCCTCATAGGTGGGCAACAGTGATGGCAAGCAAGGGATCTCGAATTCGTAATGATGACTCTGCTGCGACGCTGATTGACCTGGGTAAGGTCGAATTTCAATTCAGGGTTGCAAACAGTGTCGTTGAGGAATTTGCGCAGGGCCACACCGACGCCGCTGTCCTACGAGAGCTGGCCCAGAACGAGTACGATGCTGGCGGCACAAGGCTATCTGTGTCCTTTGACAAGGAGCAGATCCTTATAGAGGGCAATGGTAGAGTAATTGAGGCGGCTGGCTGGCGAAGGCTGAGCGTCATGCTCGGTACTGGATTAATTGGCTCATCCGGTGAAAGTGTACTCGAGAAGACTAACGGCCTTGGCTCAAAGAACTTTGGGCTTCGAAGCCTGTTTCTCTATGGCGATGAGATCTACGTTAGGTCAGGCGGTTGGCAGACTGCCCTTAACTTGCAATTTGGCACGCCAGTCGATGCTCCGGTACCAGATCCAAGCTCGGAGAGAATGCCCGGGGTGAGCATTGCGGTTCCGTACCGCAAGTCTGCACGGAATAAGCTCGAGCCTTTCGATGAAGAACGCGAGGCGCGAGCGCTAAGCAACTTCGTCGCGGACCTCTCTTCCTCACTCGCGAAGTTAGCCGATCCCTCCGCGCAAAAGAGCCTCAGTCGGATTGAGATTAGGTCCGAGCGATGTAATCGTCGCCTGGTCTGGCATCAGCGGGCCACCGAACTTTCCTACAAACAGGGCACCAGGATTGTCCAGCGCAAAATCCGCTTTTCTGATTCCTCCTTTGACGGCTCGAAAACCAAAACACGAACTCTTGAGGAAATAGAATACCAGCGTGTGCTTATCGTCCCTGGTGAATTGCGAGATCAGCGTATACCGGGCTATTTTTCGGTACCTGGCCGGCGGATTCGACTTGCACTTTCGCTGGCACTTTTCAAGGGAAAGGTTGACTACAATCGTCCCGGACTTTTCTATTATCCGCTAGGCGTGGCAGGAAGCTACACAGGCACAGCCGTTAGCATTAGCGCGCCATTTGAGATGGACGGTGACCGGAGTCAGTTGGTCCCACCCGACAACAATACTTGGAATAAGTGGCTGTTGATGGCGGCGGCGGACATGACGATTGAGCTACTTAAGTCTCATTGGTTTGACGCATTTGGAGGCAGTGCATACCTCGCGCTTAAGGAAAACGGTACGCCATCAATTCCTATGTATTTGGATGGCGTACGAGCACATTTGAAGGAGGATCCTTGCTGGCCGACACGCGCACGTGCTGAAAACGTAGTCAAGCCCCCGGTTTTCGTGAGCGCGAGCAAGATTGTGCTGTCAAGCAACAAAACAATCGAAGATTTCCTGACGGCTATAGCTTTCCCTAAAGGTGACAGGCTTGATGAGGATTTGGCTAAGAATAACCAAGTTACGCAGATGTTGGCATCTTACGAACCGCGTACATTCACTGTTAGCTCTTTGATTCGCCTTCGGTGCGCTCCAAAGGAAGGCGGTGTCTTCGTAACCAATCTAAAGCCTGGTGAAGCAAATTATCACTACCCAAACTTTCCGGGACCAGTGAAAACGCCAGATTTTCAGCTAGAGTTTGCGAATGCGCTCGACAACTTGGCTCTCACGGAGCAACACAAGCAGGATCTGAGGTCCTCAGATACAACCCTGGCCGCTGACGACAGTCTACAGGCACCTAATAAACCCTTGTGGGTTGTCGACCCTCGCATCGGTGACTATTGCCCAGTGCCTCCCTCTGACCGACTACATCCTTCCCTTATTGCGTCCAAGGTTATACCCCGACTATGCAGGAAATATGACTCCAAGGAGTGGATCCAAGATGTTGCACAAAGAGCGCAGGCCGGGACAGCAAATGGCGAAGAACGTGAGGCTCTCTACAGATACATAATTGCACCAGGTAGCCGACTTGATCGTTCGACACGGTCAATTCTAGGCAAAGCGCCGGTTCTACTGGACCATCGAGGCGAATGGGCCACGCCAGCCTCGATCACGTTACGCAGAGCGCGAGGTGCCACGCAACTGGAGCCTGTGCTGAGTTTCCCCCATCCAGATTACGAAGCAAACAAGGAATTGGCGCGTGTCTTCAGGTTCCGGAAAAGCATCAGTGGCCTGGACCTTGTAGACTTCGCTCGAATTGTATCTGCCCAGCCAAGTTTGGCGCAGGGCTTGATTAATACGCTTCACAGATTCCAAAAGCTCTTGGCAAACAAGGAGCGCTTGGCCCTGAAGACCATCCCTTTCCTACCGTCATCTTCCGGGGGTTTGGCAGCGCCGGTCTCGCTGTACCTTCGGAATGAAGAGACTACGAATTCCTTGAGCCCTGGTGCGCCTTTTGTCGTGGGCCAAAGGGTCGAGTTGTACAAAAGCCTCGAATGCTTGACCCATCCACGTGCAGCCGACATCCTGAAGCACATAGAGGATCTACGCCCTAGTGGAACCGGGCCTAACCACCCAGAGATCCTATATCCTGCGCTGGCCGATGCAGTTGCACGCGAGAAAGTGATACCTGTTCTTTATCAGACGAAGGAGATCATCTGGAATGGGGCGGGCTATTCGAAGCCGACAGACGTGCTCATGAGCAGGAAGTACTCATCAACCTTCCTGAAGATCATTCCACAACTAAATCCTCAGCCAGCAGTACGTGCCGCCTTTCTAAGGTTGGGAGTTCCGACTGAACCGCTCCCGGTGCACTGGATCTTTCTCTTGTCTTGGTATGATGAGATGTTTGGCAAACCTGGCAGAGTACTGCCTCGTGACTATCAGAAGGCGCTTCTCTCTGCGTATAGTCAAATAAAACGATGGCCGGAAGGGCTGCCAGCAACCGCCAAGGTCTTGCTCGATACACAAGGTTACCTTCACTCCCAGGTAGACGCTGAGGACAGCAATTACGTGCTAGACGATTACCCGCTAATGGCAGATGCTATTCAGAAACAAGGGTTGGCTCTGGCTTTTGCCCAAACCTCTAGCTTCAGGCCAATGGAGGTGATGGCATTTTATCGCTCAATACCGGTTCACCCTCTTACAAGCGTCCCTGGCGAAGGCTCACCTAGAGTTGGCGCAGAAATGGAGGCCCCTGCGTGGTACAAAGCGGAGGAGGATTTAAACAAAATCAACGACCCTATTTACTTATCGGCCATAGAGGCACTGGCAGCTAGTGAGGACCTGAAGATCCCAAGCCCCTCTCCGCGACGTCGCTTGAGAGCTGTTAGGCAGGTTACGTTCCATGATGAGCTGATTGAACAATTCCATGTAGCCGGGCAGACAGTGGCGATTCCGACTGAAGTCATATTATTACCGGATCGTCTCCTGGTTGCTGATGTAAAGAATAGAGAGGTCTTACGCGATCGGATGGCTGTAGCAGTTGCTGGCCTATTTGAAACCAGCGCGCGTGACCGACGGCGATTCGCTAACTCGGTTTTTCGGTTGCTCGCATGCAAGGGCAGGAGTGGTTTGGCAAATCTGCTCTCACAACAGGGCGTTAGGTGGCGTCCTCCGAAACTTTCTGATGAGCAGTCTTATAGTGACGAGGAATTAGTGGATGAAGAGGCAGGCTCGTACGAGGAGGTGTCGGCACAGGATCCCTCTGATGATGCCTCCATCACTAGCACGATTGGTGATCTGCTGGCGCTTTCGATCTCCCAGCAATTTGGTGCAGGTCACAGCGCAGGTGAGGGCAGCGATCTCATGACGGAACAGGCTGCTGGCGAGGATACAGAGGAAGATGAGGAAAATAGCTTGGGGGCTACCACGAGTATAGAACCACAAGCAACGCTGCCCCCTCTCCCGCCCATCGACTCGGTCAACCTTGAAGTGCTTACATCTTCTGGAGGATGGTCTCCGCAGGAGCAGCCGTCAAGCGGATCCAAGGGGGGCGGCCATTCAGGGCATCACAACGTCATAAGCGAGGAACGTGCACTACAGCTGGGTCAGCGCGGTGAGGAACTTGTTTTTGACCACGAGAAAAAAAGAGTGAAGGGCCTTGGCTTCGATACATCTCGAGTGGTCTGGCAGTCCCGAATCAATCCGACGTCGCCCTACGACATTCTCTCGGTTGGTGACGATGGAGAGCCGCAGTATCTTGAAGTGAAATCAACGACAGGCACAGATGGTAGGTTCAAGTGGGAGGAGTCTCAACTGCGACTTGCTATTCGGGAGAGACAACATTATGTTCTCTGTAGGGTCTATGAAGTAGATACGATTTCTCCTACTATGAAGCCGTTCCGAGACCCTGCTGGTATGATCCCGTCCGGAGCACTGCGGCTGAAGGTTCGTACCCTGACAGGGGAAGTTGAGCCTCAAAGCATATGAGGCTTATAGGGGGCAGCGAGTTGATATGTGCACTGCCTCCTCTCGACTGCGGGTGATAGAGCCCAATGGGGGATCGGTGCTCCCTTCGGCAGTGGACACGGTCGAACGCTTCCAAGGTGGGGAGCGTACAGCCGTCATATGCAGCGCCACGGAAAGTGACGGCGACTACCTGCTGGCCGTGGGCGAGTTCCTCTACGACCCGAACCGTCTGACCGTAGTGATCCGCAGGGCGAAGGAGAAGATGATCCTGGTGGCATCGCGTTCGGTATTCTCCTTGTTCAGTCCGGACGAGGAGGCTTTCGCCAATGCCCAGCTGTGGAAGAATCTGTTGCGCCGTACCTGCACCATGCTGCTATGGGAAGCCGAGCGAAACGGATACACGATTCAGGCCTGGGGTAACGCGCTTGTACCCGTCGGTAGCCCTGTAGTAACGTCTTAGTCACCCTACTCAGATGTTGTGCTTCTAGGCATAACCTGATAGAATTACGTCAAGTTTGGTAGCTACTCCTGCCAAATGCCATAGCTATGAGCAACGAGGCCGATACGTGTCGGTTATACGTCTTACCCAAATTGAAGGCTGCGGGCTGGACGGACGACCAGATAAGGGAACAAGTCAATATCACGGATGGGCGTATCTACGTTAGTGGACGCCAGGCTCGTCGTGGGAAGCCGAAAAAACCAGACTATATCTTGCGCTACCGGCGCGACTACCCTATCGCTGTAGTTGAGGCGAAGGCGGACTCGCTGCGTCCATCAGACGGTATGCAACAGGCGAAAGAGTATGCTCAGATATTGGACCTCTCGTTCGCATACTCAACAAATGGCAAGGGCATTGTGGAGTTCGACTTCACAACGGGCATCGAGCGTGACGTAGATAACTTCCCTCCCCCTAAAGAGTTATGGGATCGGCTGCGCGCCTACAAGGGCTTGCCTGAGGAATTGGAAGACAAACTGCTCATATCCTATCACTCTTCAGAAAAAGTACCCCGTTACTACCAACAGATCGCGACCAACCGAGCGGTAGAAGCCATCCTCAAGGGCAATCGCCGGGTACTGCTTACGCTCGCCACCGGCACAGGTAAGACTCTGATCGCCTTCCAAGTGGCATGGCGGCTCTGGAGTGCGTATTGGAATACAAAGGCGCAGCCGCACCGCAAGCCGCGCATTCTGTTCCTAGCGGACCGCTCGTTCCTGGTCGATGATCCGAAAGATAAGACATTTGCTCCGTTCGGCGACGCGCGCCACAAGATCGAAAACGGCAAGGCGATCAAAAGCCGTGAGATCTATTTCGCCACCTACCAGGCGATTGCGAAGGACGACTACCGCCCTGGCCTGTACCGAGAGTATGCCCCGGACTTCTTCGACCTGATCATTGTGGACGAAGCCCACCGTGGCAGTGCTCGCGACGACTCTTCGTGGCGCGAGATTCTCGAGTATTTCACAGGGGCCGTTCAGCTCGGGATGACGGCCACACCCCTTCGCGAGGACAATCGGGATACGTATGAGTATTTCGGTGATCCCGTTTACACCTACAGCCTCAAGCAGGGCATCCAAGATGGCTTTCTCGCACCCTACGAGGTTCGCCGCGTCGTTGTTGATATTGATGCCACTGGCTACCGACCTTATGCAGGCCAGGTGGACGACTATGGGCAGGCTATTCCCGATGCTGAATACGGCCCCGAGGACTTCGAACGCATCATCTCGATACGCGCCCGTACTGAAGCCGTAGCCCAGCACCTGACCAACTATCTCAGAGCGACGAACTGCTATGACAAGACTATCGTATTCTGCCACGACCAAGAACACGCCGATCAGATGCGCCGGGCACTCAGCAACGCCAACGCCGATCTGGTGAGGCAAAACCCGAATTACGTCGTGCGAGTGACGGCTGACGATGGCGAGATCGGCAAGGGCTTTCTGTCTACGTTCCAGGACGTCGAAACTACCATACCCACAATCCTCACCACGTCCCGTCTGCTGACCACGGGCGTGGATGCGCCACTAGTTCGCAACGTCGTGCTCTTCCGCATTATCAAGTCGATGACAGACTTCAAGCAGATCATTGGGCGAGGCACGAGGGTGCGTGAAGACTACGGGAAATTATTCTTTACTATCCTCGATTACACGGGCACGGCGACTCATAATTTCGCCGACCCAGCTTTCGATGGCGAGCCGGTAGCGGCAACAACGGAGACCGTTGATGCAGAAGGGAACGTGCAGACAGTTGAAGAGGACGAGGTTGCCGAGGTAGGCGAAGACGGGGATGGCGACCTGTACGTAAACTGGGGCGACGACAGCGAGTGGCGTCCCCGAAAGTATTACATTTCAGAGGGTGTAAATGTGTCCGTACTCCACGAAATGGTTCAGGAGTTGGATGCAAACGGCAAACGGCTGAGGCTAGTACAGTTTACCACCTATACCGGAGAGCAGGTGCGTGATCTGTACCCGACAGCCGACGCCTTGAGACAATCATGGTCCGATATGCAGACGCGCCAGGAGATAGTGCGGGCGCTAGACGAGCGGGGTATTGCACTGGAACACTTGGCTGCTATCATGGAGCAGCCCGATGCAGACCCCTTTGACTTGCTCTGCAATTTGGCCTTCAATGCCCCGGTGCGCACCCGCCGCGAGCGCGCCGATTCGGTACGTCGGGAGAGGCGGCAGTTCTTCGAAAAGTACAGCGGGCAAGCCCGCTCGATCCTCGAAGCGATCTTGGAAAAATACGCCGCCTATGGCCCAACGCAGATTGAATTGCCTACTGTGCTTGAAGTGCCACCGATTGCCGAGGTAGGCAATGTTATGGAGATAGCCCGGATTTTCGGTGGGGCCGCTGAACTACGATCAGCCGTTTCTGAACTACAGACGTTGTTGTACGCAGCCTAACAATAAGGAACCCCCGTGACTGTCACGCTTAAGAGACAACTCAGTAATGGTGATAAGGCTCGCATTCTAGAGCTGCACGGGCGCGTGTGCTTTGCGACAGGCCATCCTATTGCCAACGACGAGAATATCCAATTCGATCACATCCAGGCGTTCACCGAGGACGGCGCCAGCGAGGTAGACAACATTGCCCCCATGTGCGAGATGCACAACAAGGCCAAAGGTGTACTACCGTTGGGCGACTTCAGGGTGAAACTGCGGCTAGAGGAGTTCTTCAAGCGAGGCGATACACTGACGCTCCACGACCTTTTGCTATACCTAAAGGAGAGTGGCGATATCCCGGCCTTCAGCCAGCCGGTGGCAGTGTACGAAAAAGACCGTCGCGTCTATCTAGAAACCGCAAAGTCGAAGCACGACTACCCACTTCACTCCAGCGCGACGGCCGTAGGGGACTATTTCTATGCTACTCTACCGGTTGAGGTTCTGGACAGTGACGATACAGATGACCGAAAGATTGGGCTCCAACCGCGGTATCTGATTTTCGACAAGGTCTTTGACATGTACCGCCACTTCCAACGCCACCCTGTCCTTCAGCCTTCGATTGGTCGTGTTGATGGTCAGCACGTGGTGCTGTTTGACGGGCAGCACAAAGTAGCAGCTCTGCTGCTAACTGGGCGGCGAGAATTCGAGTGCAAGATATACCTGAATCCTGATCTCAGATTGCTGAACCAGACTAATATTGCGGCACATGACCGATTTGCACAGACGAGGTTCTTCTCCTCGATCATGGTGCTGAAGCTTGGGACAGAGTTCGGTGCGGACTTCGAAGCTTATAAGAACTTGGAGGACGGAGCACCAAAGAGCGAAGCAGGTTTCATGAAGTATCTGGAGCGAGACCCGGCGCAGACCCTCACCCGCGCTGAGCGTAATGAGAGATTCCGCAGTTACCTTTACAACTCCATTTTGGATGACCCGGAAAACAAATGCGCAGTACTGGTTTCTAAGGGCAACCGCAGCACCGACGAGAAGCCACTTACCATAGATATGCTCGAGAAGTCTATTCTCGCAACATTGCTCTATCGAGAACCCGTCGAGGACAACATGGCGACGGATAGTTACAAGCGAGATAAAGAGATAGCCGGCATTGTGGCAGTCATGAATATGATCTATGACCTAGCACTCGCCAGTTGGAATCCTAAAGCCGGACCGAACGACGAGAATCAGAGGAAATTACGACGCTTGTTCGGATCGAAGTCTATAATGGCATGGTCCGAACTGCTACGGGACGCTATCTGTGGCAAGCTCGACCTACAGGACGCCGAGGACCGAGCCAGACCGTTTTACCGGGATTTATCTCCACAGGAACTAGATAGAGTTAGGCGCGTGGTTGAACGCCTCGTCACATGGAAGGGGTGGCGAGCACCCGCGAACGGCGAGATCGATAACATTCTGGCGGGTAGCAAGGGTGTAGTGAAAGATTGGCTGAGGCATAACGGCCTCACCACAGGCTATCTGATGGGAGCAAGCGAGTAATGGGCGATCCGAAACCCCGGCAGCTTACCTTGATAGAAGGAGTGAGCGTGCCTCCAAAGAGAGCCAAGAAGGCGGAAGTGCAGTTGACCACAGGGCAGAAACTGAGTACTGTGATCAAGGCCGCCAGAGATATCATGCGCAAGGACAAGGGTCTGAGCGGCGACATTGACCGGCTGCCGGTCCTTACCTGGATCATGTTCCTCAAGTTCCTGGACGATCAGGAGTTAGAGCGCGAAACCAAAGCCTTGCTCGAAGCGAAGCCATTCCGCCCCGCCATTGAGCCGCCGTACCGCTGGCGGGATTGGGCTGCCCAGGAAGACGGCATTACGGGCGACGAGCTGATCGCCTTTATCAACAATGATGAGGCGGTGCGGCCAGACGGCACACGAGGGCCAGGCCTATTCGCCTACCTGCGTGGCTTGCAGAGCGACAACGGCGGTGACCGGCGCGGCGTGATCGCTACTGTGTTCAAAGGCACAATAAACCGCATGATCAACGGCTACCTGCTCCGCGACGTGATCAACAAGGTGAACTCCATCCATTTCACGTCGAGCGAGGAGATACATACCCTTGGGCACCTCTATGAGACCATGCTTAAGGAGATGCGGGACGCCGCCGGCGATGCGGGCGAGTTTTATACGCCCCGCGCCGTAGTTCGCTTCATGGTAGAGGTCAGCGACCCGCGCCTGGGCGAGGCGGTACTAGACCCTGCCTGCGGCACGGGGGGCTTTTTGACCGTCGCCTACGAGCACCTGGAGAAGCAGTGTCAGACCGTCGAAGATCGGCACGTACTGCAAACGGCCAGTATCAAGGGGGGTGAGGCCAAGCCGCTGCCCTACCTGTTAGTACAGATGAATCTGTTACTTCACGGACTGGAGTCGCCGAAGGTTGACCCGGAGAACTCGCTGCGTTTCCCCTTATGGGAGATCGGGGATAAAGACCGCGTTGATGTTATCCTAACTAACCCACCTTTCGGGGGTGAGGAAGAGCGAGGTATAGAAGCAAACTTCCCTGCCGACAAGCAGACCAGCGAAACGGCGCTTCTTTTCCTTCAACTAATAATGCGCAAACTCAAGCGCCCGCCCAAGCCGGGCAGGGCCGCCGTGGTTGTTCCGAACGGGACGCTCTTCGGCGACGGCGTGGCCGCGCGCATAAAGGAAGAACTGCTCCGAGACTTCAACCTTCATACGGTTGTGCGACTTCCGAAAGGTGTGTTCGCGCCCTACACGGACATCGAAACGAACATACTTTTCTTCGATAGGTACGGACCCACCACAGAGGTGTGGTATTACGAGCAGCCACTTCCTGAGGGGCGGAAGAACTACACAAAGACCCAGCCTATGCAGTTCGAGGAATTTGCCGAGTGCATAGCGTGGTGGCACAACAGGCAGGAAAACGAATACGCGTGGCGAATGCCAGCCGAGCAAATAGCCAACAACGGCTATAACCTTGACATCAAGAATCCCAGAGCAAAGGCCGATTTGGAGCACATGCCACCTGACCAGTTGGCTGAGAGCATTATCCAGAAGGAACGGCGCATTCTTGAGTTGATGGACGAGATAAGGCAAGTTCTCTCTAGGACTGGAGCATGACCCCGGTGTGGCCCGAAGTGTCGCTCTCTCAGGTGCTACAACATCGAAAAGAGTTCATTAGGATCAGCGACGAGGACACGTACAAACGGTGTCGCGTGCAGCTCCATGCCAGGGGCGTGGTGCTACGCGACGTTGTCACCGGCGCTGAGATCAAGACCAAAGAGCAACAGGTTTGCCATGCCAATGAGTTCTTGGTGGCGGAGATCGACGCGAAAGTAGGGGGCTACGGAATCGTACCAGCCTATCTGGAAGGGGCCATCGTTAGCAGCCACTACTTCCTATTTCGGGTAAACAGCGACGTGTTAGATGTACGTTTCCTCGACTACTTTATCCGAACTCTTGCTTTTCGCGATCAAATCACGGCTCGTGGTTCTACTAACTATGCTGCGATCAGGCCTTCCACGGTATTGGGCTATAAGATACCGTTACCGCCTCTGTGCGAGCAATACCGGATTGTTGCGCGCATAGAGGCATTGGCAGGCAAAATAGAAGAGGCGTGTGGGCTGCGGCGCGAAGCGGTAGATGAGACCGAGGTGATTCTCCTTTCTACTGCTGACGAAGTGTTTAGTGCTCTCGCACGCACATCGGGCACACGCTCACTTAGAGGCACTTTCCGCTTCCGTAATGATCTTATTCGACCAGGTGACGGACATACTGGCAATCTCTGCTTTGTGGGGTTGCAACACGTCGAATCAGCAACCGGGAGAAGGCTTGGCCAGGACTACATGCTGGCTGAGGAGTTGGATGGGCGGAAGTTCCAATTCTCTCCTGGAGAAATCGTGTACGGCTACCTTCGCCCCTATCTCAACAAGGTATGGATTGCCGATTGCGAAGGCATTTGCTCTGTGGACCAATATGTTCTGCGGCCTGATAAGCATTTGGTCGATACTCGTTATTTGGCCGCCTACATGCGTAGTCCCATGTTTCTCCGTCAGGCGAATGCCCTTACGAACAACCTGATGCTTCCACGGCTTAGAAGTGCATTGTTAGAGTCGGTCCAAATTCCACTTCCCGCCATTGCGGAGCAAATACACGCTGCTGAGTACCTCGAAGGCTTTCAGACCCAAGTCGATGCCCTGAAGAGACTGCAAACCGAGACCACTGTCGAACTGGATGCCATGGTCCCTGCCGTGTTGGACAAGGCATTCAAGGGGAAGTTGTAGGTGGCCAGCGGCTACGAGTTCATCGTCGCAGGATACCCGCTGTTTTGGACCAAGCGCTGGGTTGATCCCGTTCTGTTCACCTTCTACCGCGACTCCGACAAGCGCATCTATAAGCGCATGTTTAGCGAACGTAACAGGCTCACTTGCGGTGAAGTCGAGGAAGGCGAAGACGAGGAAGAAGAGGCGGTAGAGTACCGAAGCACAGCCGCTCATGTGATCGAGCGCCTCAACGTCATGGGGTTTACCCTAGAAAGGGCCCGCGACGACTTCTATGCGTCGCTCGAGGAGCACCGACACATAATTCGTGGCATGGTTCCAGATGATGCCGGTGACGAGGCGAGGGACGAGTTCGCCGCCCGCTTTGATCCGCTGACGACCCTCTCTTTTGAGGATTGGTCGGCGGCGATGCATGAAATCCTGGGCAGGAAACTGCCTTCCAGGAAGGCCGAGGACTACTCGGGGAGTGCCCACTACCCGATCGTATCCAGGCTCTTGCGGAATGGCATGGACTCTCTAACGGATGGGTTCAACGATGCTGATTTCCGCTCCACTCTCAGGGCGATGCTCGAGGTTGTAGACCCTCATGCTGCGGTGGTTTTAGAGATCACCGACGTTGTAGACGCCGGTTACCATGACCGCGATGCCAATCTCTGCGAAGAGGCGCTGGCAGACTACGCGTCGGAGTATACGGTCAATGCCAAGATCATTGTCCTGACGGAAGGCTCATCGGACATAGCAGTCCTGAAGGAGTCGCTGCGCCTTCTTTATCCACACCTGTACGGTTACTACTCGTTCATGGACTTCAGCACGCCAAATATGCCGGGGAGCGCTAACACGCTGGTAACCGTCATAAAGGCGTTCATCGGCTCAGGCATCCCCAACCGAATAGTGGCTATATTTGACAATGATACCGCTGCCGCAGACGCCCTTAGGAGTTTGCCGCTTACGCCACTACCCGATAATATCGCCATATTCACCCTTCCGGTTCTGGACTTCGCTAAGAACTACCCGACGCTCGGCCCCTACGGCACAGCCCCTATCAATGCGGACATAAATGGCCTGGCGGTTAGCATCGAATTGTTCTTCGGACAACAGGTGCTAATGGACGATACTGGCACGCTTACTCCTATCCAGTGGAAAGGCTACAGCGAGGGGAGCAAGCACTACCAGGGCGAGATACAAAACAAGAATGGGCTGCAAGACAAGTTCCGGGCCGTAGTCAAAGAAGCGTTCCAAGACCCAGCAAAGCAGGGAGCCCACGATTGGAGCGCACTACACCTGCTCTGGCAGGAGATATTCAGCGCGTTCCGATAACACCATCCTATGATGAATAACAGCGAACTACTACAAAAAGCCGAACGGCTCAAAGATATGCTCGAAATCCACGCCACCGGCGGGCAGGCAGATGACACCGAATATCGTGCGCTCCGCCATGAATTACTACGGACGGCGCTGGTCAAATCCAGGTTGCCGGCATTCGTACGAGAGTGTCGCACGCTCGGCGATTTCTGGACGTTCATTAAGCCTAAATTCGGGCACTATGCGGAGCGCCGGGAGTTCCTGCGCGAGGAGTTTGCGCCGCTGCTTGCCTTCTTGGAGAACGGCCATACGATGCCGGGGGATGACCCGATCACAGCCACACTGCAGACCGTTGATTCGGATCACGTGAAAGATGCCTGGACAAAAGCGCTGGAGAGGCGCGTCACCGATCCGGACGGGGCCATCACCGCGGCTAGGACGCTAGTAGAGAGCGTTTGCAAGTTTATATTGGACGAGAGTGGCGTGCCCTATGACGACAAGGACGACCTGCCGCGCCTGTACAGCAAGGCGGCCACTCAGCTCAACCTGGCCCCCAGTCAGCATACGGAGCAAGCGTTCAAGCAGATTCTGGGCGGCTGCCAGACGGTAGTCAATGAGTTGGCGGGGCTACGAAATAGGTTGAGCGATGCGCACGGCAAAGGGAAAGTCGCCGCCCGACCCGCTCCGCGCCATGCCGAACTAGCCGTCAATCTGGCGGGAAGCGTCGCAACCTTCCTGGTCGCCACCTGGGAAGCGCATAAGGCGAATTCGGCGTTAGGCAGAAACTAGTCACGAGTGAGAGGCGGAATTATGATCGTACCTTATCAAGTGTTCCAGGATCTCGGCATTAGTAAGCGGCTGGCGCGCGACTTCTTCGTAGCGTTTGCCCGTTTCGAATATGCGTTGAAAGCGACGGGGTTTGTCAACGAGGGCGAGGCGTACGCAAAGCCTAATTGGGAGCTATGGGCAAAGGATGGGGGCCGCAGGTGTGCCTTCACAGCCTCTCTTCAGAACCCGCAAGCCGAGATAGAACAGCGCGCCCGCGCCGCCTACGACTACATTTCGAATGCGCCGCCCAAAAAGCAGAAATGGGACGCTACAAAGAAGCAGCTCTATTGGGACGATACATGCCCATTGCAGGGCGGGACGGAATTGGAAAAGATGGTCGATGCACTCAAGCGGATTCGTAACAACTTGTTCCACGGTGGCAAATTCCTAACCGCCGACTCACCTGCAGAGCCAGCGGCCCTGAGGAACAAGACTCTAGTTATGCATGGTCTGGCTGTGCTTGAGTCGCTTCTGACCCTGGACACGGACCTGAGTTTCGCCTTCTACCACTAAAGGCTCCAATACGGACTTACGGAGCGCAGTCCGCGATCCGCAAGCTGGGTGACTGAGTAGGATCAAATATGGGCCATACACGCTTAGGAACAATCCCAAAGACACGAAAATGGCTTGAGATCGTCACCGCTGTTGCCGGTGGCGAGTCGGGTGGGTCGGCTGTTGGAGAAGTCGAGGAAATAGCGAACAAGACGCTCGAAACAGCAGGCGCGGGTCTTGAAAAGGCCACGGAAGATGCAGGTTTCAGCTACGTGTTCTATTTGCTCGCGCAGATCGCGCTGGCTTCGAGGAAGGATAACTGGCAGCAACCGCTTTCCGAGCTAGGCATAGAGATGCCGGCGGACGGCACCCTCTTCGACCTAACATCCGGCCTCCAGGCAGCCGTTGACGATCACCTCTACCGACAGGGGCGCACGACGGACATCAGTGAAATGGCCCAGCAGGCCGCTGGCGAAGCCATTGCGACCCTGGCCGCGCCCTGGGCAACTACGTTGTTTGGCAGCGGAAGCGATGAATTGCAGGCTGCCGTGCGCAGGCTCTCTACCAAGAAGGGTTTTTCTGACTTGGGGCAGCGCTTCTTCGGGCAATTCCTACGGCATTATCTAAACTTCTATCTTAGCCGCATAACGGCGGGGCAGGTCGGCACAACACGTCTGCAACAGGTCGGAGATCTTTCCGACTTCAACGAAGCCTTAGAGACTCATTGCCACCAGACGGCCCGAATAGTACGCGACTTTTGTGGCGAATGGTACTCGAAGACCGAGTTTCAGGAAGGAATAGACCCCGAGAATACCAAGCGGTTCGTAGCCGTCGCGCTGAGGAAAATCAAGAACGAGCTACGGGAGCAGAGGGCGGAGTCATGATCGAACCCCGCCTTCTTCTGTGTAGTGGCATAAAGCTGCCAGAGAACCACGCGCTTCGCGAGGGGCGGCGGGTGGTGGCGTTGGACTCGCTCGGCCCTGAGCCCAATGTAAACCTCCGGCTCGAAGATGTCGCAAGAGTATTCTTGCGGCATCTGAAGCCGCGCCTTGTTGACCTGCTAGAGATTGCTACCTATGTTTATACCGCCGACTGCGCAACCCGCCGGGGAGAGGGATGGCTGAACGACCACACGACAGAGCCCTGGCCTCGCGACTTCCAGTTTGTTATCCCTGTCCGGGACGTAGACTTTTGGCGCTCGGATGCCACGGTTGAGGCACTTCAGGCCGTGCTCAGTTTTCTTTCCGATGATAAATTTGCCTTCCAGTTCGAGCCATTGTCCAAGGATAGACCTATACAGGGCTATCTTCAGTTCGGTGACAGTGACGATTGGCCGTTCCAACGTGTGGAGCGGGTACTCATGTTCTCCGGTGGGCTAGATTCCTTGGCTGGAGCAGTCGAAACTGCCGCTAAGGGTGGCAAACTTGTGCTGGTCAGCCACAGGCCAGTAGGTATGCTGGACTCTCGCCAGCGTGAACTTTACAAGCAATTGCGGACTACGTTTCCGAGCACCCCTATGATCCACGTCCCAGTCTGGATCAACAAAGACTCCAACTTCGGACGCGAACATTACCAGCGCACCCGGTCCTTCCTCTACTCCGCGCTCGGTGTGGTTGTGGCAGAGTCGGTTGAGGCAGAGGGTGTGCGCTTCTTCGAAAACGGCATTGTCAGCCTCAATTTACCTGTCGCCGATGAAGTACTCCGGGCTAGGGCCTCGCGTACTACCCACCCGCTGTCTCTGGACATGTTCAGTAGCCTCTACCGGCTCGTTACCGATCGGGAGTTCGTGGTAGACAACCCTTACGTCTTCAAGACCAAGAAGGAAGTTGTTTCCCTCATTGCTAATCATGGGGCAGCGGAACTGATTAGGCATACGTGTTCATGCGCACACACCGGCCACTTCAGTTCAAAGAGCCAATGGCATTGCGGTACGTGCAGCCAGTGCATAGATAGACGGATCGCCGTGCTTGCAGCGGGCTTGGAGAGCCAGGATCCTGAAACTGATTATCGATCGGATGTGTTCACGGGCCAGCGTAAGGATGGGTACGAGCGGAACATGGCCGTGAATTATGTTCGCCATGCTGTCGAATTGGAGGGAATGACGCCGCTCGCAATGGCCACAAAGTTCAACCTGGGGCTGACACGCGCCGCACGACCTTTCCCGAAGCGACGAGAGGCCGCAGAATGCTTCGTTGATATGCACCAACGGCATGCCGAAACTGTGACGAGCGTGGTGCAACAGCAACTGCAAAAGCACCTAACGGCTCTCGTTGAGGGTCGGCTGGACGAGAGTTCCATGCTCGCCAGCGTGGCCGGGCAGAAACATCTCGAGTCGTCTTGGAAGCGCTACGCAGACCGAATACTGGAACTCTTGCGTGCGGGTTTGCCTATTGCCTGCAAGACTCACAAACCCAAAGACGAACCACACCTCCAGGAAATCTGTGATGGTATCCTAACGGCTAGAGAGAGTGATCTCGTGCGTGAGTTCCCGTTCATGCGCTGGGCCTCTTCACTGACAAAGCCAGACTGGTCGGCTGAGCCTTTGCTCCTGTGGGTGGAGTTGAAGTACGTGCGCACGAAAAGTGACGTTAGGCCGATCACTGAGGCCATAGCGGCGGACATCACAAAGTATGGGGATAGTGGCCGACGCGTGCTCTTTGTGGTTTACGACCCACAACACCTGATAACTGATGAGGCGAGGTTTTCGGAAGAAATAGTCCGCCGCCCCACAATGCTGGTGGACTTTATCCGCTAAACACTGCTCACCTGCGCTGCACTACCTAGTATTGCTGGTGCATGATTCGCATGACGGCAGGTCACCCAGGAATATTCAGTTATTCGAGGCCTCTTGCAGGTTGAGGAGTCAGTGCCACCTCAATTGCAGATAGGCGAACATGTGCAACACTCCATATTCATTGAGGGGAAGGTGATATATTTCGCTTCTGGCGGGCAATACCAGATAGTCATGGTGCAATTTCCTACGTTGGGCAGAAGCGGTTGATGGCGAAGGCTGCGAAGCTAGAGCCGTTACCTAGAAACCCCGAGTCTTGACCTGTAAAGCAGATATCCTTGGCGAAGACCGGTACGTGGCTTTCTATCTGACTTCTTCATTTTAGTTCGTCGTCCTGTTTGTCACCTCCTGACCTCTCATCTGGCCCCTCCAAGTCAGGCGACAGCATGAATGGCTCAATCGTTGGTGTTGGCCTCGGACCAACAGGTGTAGATACACCTCCGTTCAACCCGTAGTCACCATTGCGCAGAGTGGCAAATATCAGCGCGTCGACTTCCGCGCACGGCGTGCCCCAACGCAGTGCTGATAAGCGCTCGATTCGGTCCACTTTGTTCGGAATGAGCTGCGGGTGTGCTAGCAGATATACCCGCTCCTCCTTATCCAGCTTCCGCCTTGCTTGCCTGTATAGCTCTTGATCCGCGCCACTCAGCGTACTGAGTATCTGCACAGCCTCCGGGTCCCCTTCCTCCGCAGGCATGTAGATGTGCATTGCCAGCCTCATTATCCGGGCGCGCCTCGCTTCTTCATTCTCCTCAGGCTCACCTCGTACCAGCATCTGCATCTGCTCAGGTGCGTTCGCCGCCCGCAATACCTCCCTGTTCCTTTCCAGTGTTTCCCGCGCCGCCCAGTCCTTGAGATCGCCCTCGATACTGGCTACCCTACGCTTCCCAGGGTTTGCAAAGGGAATGGGAACGGGCAGCGGCGCCGCCGAATATACTCCTGTCTGCGCATCCTTCATCATAGTGCGCTGATAAGTGTAGTAGGGCGGCAGGTTTTGAAAGTCCTCCGGCTCTAGCCCGTCCATGTACCCGGCGAATCGGCGTGCGTCGTCTGCCTGCAACCCGAACACCACCCAGGTCTGGACGTTTTTCAGAATTGCGCTCAGCACTTCTTTGGGAAGTTGGTCGGTGTACTGGTGGGCCAGCATCAGCCCCAGCCGGTAGCCTCTGGCCATCGACAGCATCCGCTCTACATCCTGGCGGGCGGTATCGACGAAGTTCTGAAACTCGTCCATAACAAGCAGATAGTCGCGGCGTTGATGCTGTGGAATTGAGTCTCTGGCGAAGGCGCCCGTGAGGAAGCCGTTGAGCACAAGCGCGCCAAGGAACGATTGGTCTTCCCCCAGTCGCTG
>DAHVFG010000060.1:0-16975 GCA_027317125.1 Chloroflexota bacterium
TGCCCTCGGTAGTGTGTACGTCCATACCGGCCTTGAGGAGAGCTTTGGCCTGTCAGTGATAGAGGCGCTGAAGCTGGCGCTGCCTGTGGTATCGGTTGACGAAGGTGGGCCGCGTGACACGGTGCTGTCCGGAATCAGCGGCTATCTTGTGCCTGCTACGCCGGAGGCAGTAGGGGAGGCAGTTGCATCATTGTTGTCCGATCCGGCGAAGGCTCGCAGGATGGGTCAGGCGGGGGCGAGCTTCGTCGCCGAGCATTTCAGTTGGGAGCGTGGCGTTGACACATTGCTCAGGCTCTTGCAGAGGGCTCGCTAGTTGGGGGTAAATAAGGTGATTGTTGGGACGGAGGTCGCAAATGAGCCTCAGGAGGTAGACTCGCCAGAAACCGCAACCGTAGCTCAACGCTCGGCGGAGGCTGTGGGCAAGACAAGCCTGCGTTCCCGCCTTCTGCCGCACATCCTGGTGCTGCTCACCTTCACCCTGCTCACCATTATCGCCACCTGGCCGATGTTCCCCAACCTGGGTGGCTACTTGATGGACAAGGGAGACCCACTTTTCACCACCTGGGGTATGGCATGGCAAGCGCACGCTATCGCTACCAACCCGCTCACGTTGTTCGATGCTAATGTCAACTATCCCTTCAAGGGCACTCTAACCTTTGACGAGCTTAGCTTCACAGAGGCTATGCTTGGCGCACCCTTCTACTGGCTTACCGGCAATCCTGTGCTCAGCCACAATATAATTGTTTTTACAGCTTTTATCTTGTCGGGCTACGGCCTGTGGCTCCTCGTGCGAGAGCTAACCGGAAGCGCCTGGGCGGGGCTGCTGGGGGGCACTGCCTACGCCTTTAGCTTCTACATGATGACTCATCTGCCACACACCACGCTGTTGAGCGCGCAGTGGCTCCCTTTTATATTGCTGGCCGCCTACAAGCTCTTCTGGACGCGGCAGTGGCGCTGGGCCTGGGCTTTTGCCATATTCTTCGCTCTGCAAGCTCTCTCCGGCCACTATCTCGCCTACTATGCGGCGATATTGCTCGCGATCTTTGTGATTTACTACTCACTGGCACAGCGCCATCGCTTCACCTGGCAGTTCATCGGTAAGCTGGCGGTGGGGAGCATCGTTTCCGTGCTCCTTATATTGCCTATTGCTCTTCCATTCTCCACGTTGCAGGCAGGCTATGGCTTCAAGCGCGATCTCTTCCAGGTAGAGCGATTCTCTAATACTTTGCCCAGCTTCCTGGCTGTCTTCCGGGGCAACCCCTTGTATCGCAAGCTCCTCTCACCTTTCTTTGACCCTGGACCGTGGGCTATTGAGCGTTCGGCCTTCCCTGGCTTCGGTATTCTCTTGCTTTCTTTGATCGGGGTTGCAGGCTCCTGGCGCTATTCTCGTGCGCGCCGCGCAGTCTCAACTGTGGCAAATGCCGCAGGCAGCGCTCCATCAGCGTTGGGCATACATGCCGCTTTTTACCTGATTGTGGCTGTACTCTCCGCGATACTATCTCTTGGGCCGACTTTGCAGCTCAATTATCCGCCCACTGAATACGACCCGAACGCGATTAATGGGGTGCTTCCCCTGCCTTACGTCTTACTTTTCGACTGGGTACCAGGCTTCCAGAGTATGCGCGTGGCTGCGCGGATAGATGTGCTGACGGCGCTGTCGTTGGCTGTGCTCGCGGGGCTGGGGGCTTTCTTTATGCTGCGGTGGCTGAGAGAGCGAATGAGCTGGCGAACTGCGCGCACAGCCCTCCCTGTGGCGGCAGCTTTGATCGCGCTGGTGCCTCTATTTGAGACCTGGAGCGTGCCCCTCAACATGACCGCGATCCCTACGCGCGGCGCGGTGCCCCCTGTTTATGGCTGGCTCGCACAGCAGCCCCACACTGTTTATGCTGAGTATCCGATGACTTATTACAAGCGTGGTGACGCTAACGCGGAGCTGGGCAATATGTACCAGTACTTCAGCAGCTACAGTTGGGACGACACGATCAATGGCAGCCTTACTATACGGCCTTTCTCCTATTCAGCGGTGGTGCATGAAACCGAAGATTGCTTTCCATGCGTGAGGAGTGTTGATACGCTTTGGGCGCTCGACACCCGCTATGTTGTGGCTCATCTCGAATATCTGAGCGCGCCGCAGCGCACCGACTTTCTCTGGAGAACCAGCCATGTGGAAGGGGGCGTGCTCGATAGCTTTACTCCGGTTAAAGAGTTCGGCGACGACCGGGTCTATACAATTAAAAAAAGCCCCTCGCCCCTTGAGGAGTTGAAAGGCTTGATCCCACCAGGCGCATCACTGCTACTCGCGGAGCCGCAGAACGACCCGATTCGTGTGGGTAAGATCGGTGGCGGCTATGTGGCTGCGCTTGGCTACTTCTTGCGAGATGGACGCCGGCAGTATGGCGACCCCAGCCTCAGCTTCGGCCAGTCGATCCTGCCATTCGACCCCAATAATCGCCCCGATTACGCAATTCTCTGGGCGCAGCAAGACTCGGCAACGGCGGGATATTTACCTGGATACAAAATGTGGTCGAACGGTATAGTCACTCTTTATGCTCGCGGGCCGGGGGTCGCCTCAAGAGGCACCGCTCCTTGAGGTCTGCTCGATTACTCTACCCCCTAGCCAACCCTGGCGTTTATCTTGGGTTGCTGCTGGCGGCTATTCTGGTAGTGCTGGCATACCAGGCTCGCCCTTCCTACGATATTCAGATGGGGACGGGAGTAGATACGCCGCTGTTGCAGGGCTTCAACGGCCCTGAGCAGCCGCCAAAAGGCTCCGGTCTTACCTACCGGACCTTTCGCTGGAGCACCGGCGCTGCGCGGATTGTTTTGCAGGACGTTGGGCGGCAGAGCTTCGATGTGACGCTCACGGTCAACGGCTCCCGCCCACAAGGTCAACTTCCGCCTACCTTGCGGGTGAGTTCACAGGGCAAAGTCCTCCTGACTGTGCAGCCAACTCCGGGTCTGGCGGATTACCGTTTTACTGTGCCACGCGAAGCGGTAGCGTCCAGCACGCTCGCCCTCGATCTTTCTACTAACGCCTTCAAGGTGCCGGGAGACAAGCGCGAGCTTGGTTTGATTGTCACGCGGCTCCGAATATCTACGTCATCAACTCCTGACCGTTTTGTTGAGCCGCCTGTGGGTCCGCTCTTCGGCGTGGTGAGTGCTGTGGCGATAGTGGCGGTGGCGCTGGCGGCTCTTGGGTGGGGCACAGGAGGGGTGGCGCTCGGTTCATCGTTGCTCGCGCTTTTGGCTGCCTGGCTCCTTGTCTTTGACCGCTTGTGGCTGACGAGCAAGGGGTGGTACTTGGTGTGGCCTGAGGTGCTGATGCTGGGGGTGGCATTTCTACTCCTCTCCGGGCCGATCGGGGGTTGGCTGCTGAGGCTTGGAGGGGTAAGCTGGACCTCCTGGCAGCGTCGTTTCCTCCTTACTCTCTTGCTGGCGGTTTTTTGTCTGCGCCTCGCCGGGGAGCTGCACCCGGAGATGTTTGTTTACGACCTCGGTTACCACGCCAACTTACTGCACATCGTAGAGCGCGGCCAGCTTCTTTTCACCACGCAGCCCGCAGAGTTTGGGGGCTTTGGGCATAGCACCTTTTATCTGCCAACTCCTTACCTCTTTATCCTGCCGTTGAAATGGCTATTTGGCGACGAGTTGCTGGCGATCAGGGTGCTTACTGTAACGCTCGGTACATGGGGTGCGCTGGCTATTTTCTACATTTCAAGCAAGGCGCTGGGCGACACTCGCGCCGGGCTTTTTGGGGCTTTGCTTTATCTGACCTTCCCAATGGCGGTGCTGCCTTATTCATGGGGGATAATGCCTAATGTTTTCGGTGAGTTCTTCGCCTTGTGCAGCCTGGCTATCGCGGTGGGAGCTTACCCAGGTCTGCGGCCTAATCGTCCTGCTTTCTATATGCTTGTAGGGGTGCTGTGCATCGCCCTTTTGAGCCATTCAGGTGTGCTGGCGCTTACCTTCACCTCCTTTGTGATAATGTCGCTGCTGTGGTTTGCATGGCGTGCTCCTACAACCCGCAAGTCGGGAGCCTGGACGTTTGTCGCGCTGGCGGCTGCTGTGGCAATTGCCTTTGTCCTCTACTACAGGAACTTTGTTGGGGCAATGCTCAATTCGATTGCTCAAATCCAGGGCGAACGCACCACACAAGCGACTTCGGGGGGCTTAGCGCTTCGTGTTGGCGGCTCGGTTGAAGATAAGAGCCTGGGCCTCACCGTGCATGAGGTAACCGGCCTGAGAGATTGGTTTTTCGGCGGGCTGAGAGGCTTCTGGGACGAAGCTAATGCTTATTATCGCGTCTGGCCTCTCGCTGCCGCCTTCTTTGGTTACCGGTTGGCGTGGTGGAGTGGGCAATCGGCTGCCCGTGATAGGCATAGACGTTTAGTGCTGGGCGTTATCGGCTGGTCCGTTGCTGTAGTGATCTTTGCCTTTGTCGGGTGGGCTACCAATCTGTACGTCAGGTATGCCCTCTTTGCGCTGCCCGTGCTGGCGCTTGGCACGGGAGTGCTCCTCTCCCGCAGCTGGGGTAAGGGGCGGTACGGTGGCTGGCTCTCGCTGCTGGTGGTGGCTTTCTTCGTGGTAGAAGCCCTCTCGCTCTGGCAGTATAGAATTACTTACTCTTTCAAGTTGCTTCCACAGCCATGAAGTACCTGCGGCCTCTGCTAAATCCAGGGATATATGTTGGGGTAGTTGTAGCCGCGGCGCTGGTAGTGGCATCTTACCAGGCGCGCCCCAGCTACGACGTCACTTTCGGCACCTCCAATGATGCTCCGTTGCTTCGAGGCTTCAACACGGCGGAGGTAATGGCGGGTGCGAATCCCATCCCCTTCCGGTGGAGCACGGGCGATGCTCACATCATCCTTCAGGACGTGGGGCAGCAGGATTTTGATGTGGCGCTGACAATTGCGGGCGCACGGCCCGTGGGCCAACCGCCGGCGGACCTTACGGTGTCGGTTGGAAGCCTCACTCTTCTTCATTTGTCGCCCAAAGCTGAGCTTACCGGCTACTCTTTCAGCGTGCCACGTACCGCACTTCGTGACGGCACGCTTGACTTGCACCTTGCCACTAATGCCTTTATCCCTCCCGGCGATCCCAATCCTCGGCCACTTGGCGTGGTGGTCACGCGGTTGCAGGTAACTCCCTCTGCCAATTCCGACCGCTTCATTGAACCCCCTGTTGATCTGCTATTCGCCGTTACGGGCTGCGCCGCGCTGCTTGCGTTGCTCCTCGCGCTGCTGGGCTGGGGCGCGGCGGGTGTGGCGGTAGGTGGGGGGTTGGTGGGGGCTTTGGCGGGCTGGATAGCGGTTGCAGACCGCCTGTGGCTCACCACAGGTCAGTGGTATCTAGCATGGCCGCAGGCGCTCATTGCGGGGAGCGTCATTATGCTACTGGTGTGGGCATTGGGCGGCTGGCTGCTCCGGGTGAGTGGCGCGCCCTGGACGGCCTGGCAGCGGCGCCTCCTGCTGGCGATGCTGTTGCTTGCCTTTGCTATACGCCTCGCCGGGCAACTCAACCCACAAATAGTCATAGTGGACCTCAACTTCCACATTCACCGCCTTGAGACGGTGCAGGCGGGCCAGCTCCTCTTCACCATCAAATCGGCGGAGTGGGGTGGCCGCTCTACCTTTTATCTGCCGACAGCCTATCTGTTGATGCTCCCGTTGCAGTGGCTATTCGGAGATATGGCCCTCGACGTGAAGCTGGTGACTGTTACCCTCGGCACGTTGGGCGCGTTTCCGATCTTTTACATCGCCAGAAAAGCCCTCGATGACGGGCGTGCAGGACTGGTGGCGGCTGCTTTGTATCTTACCTTCCCGATTGCTGTTCTACCCTATTCGTGGGGGATTACCACCAACATATTTGGTGAGTTCTTTGCCCTGTGCGCGCTTGCAGTGGCTGTGGGAGCGTACGACCGTCTGCGACCGAACAGGCCTGCATTTTACCTGCTGCTTGCATCGCTTTTGCTCGCACTGTTGAGCCATCCGGGGGTTGTGCAGCTTGCGGGTGTGGCCTTCGGGTGCATCTCGCTTCTGTGGCTGCTAGGGAGGAGTACAATAGCCGATAAGAAGCCCGCACTCTGGACGTTGGGCGCACTTGCGCTGGCTGCTGGCCTGGCTTACTTTCTCTATTACAGTCATTTCGCCTCAGAGATGCTCAGCACGCTCGGCCAAATCAGGGCCGACCGGGGGGCACAGAACCAGGGCGGCGGGGTGAATCTCAAGGTGGGTGGCTCTGTAGGCGATGCAAGCCTGGGGCTGGTAGTGCGCACCGTGACTAACTGGCGCGATTGGTTCTCCGGCGGGCTGCGCGGTTTCTGGCAGGAAGCGCAGGCTTATTACCACGTTTGGCCTGTCGCAGGCGCTGCTCTTGGCTACATTCTTATCTGGCCGGTGAAGGGCAAATCGCTTTCAGCAAGGAGAAGGCGCAAAGGCCGGCTTGCCCTGGCAGCAGTAGGGTGGACGCTGGCGGTGCTACTCTTCGCACTCGTCGGCTGGATTGTGAACCTTTATGTGCGATACGCCCTCTTTGCGCTGCCGATTGTCGCTCTGGGAACAGGCATATTGCTGTCGTCGCTGTGGCGCAGAGGCAGGTCTGGAGCATGGCTTTCAACGATCATCGTGGCTTATTTTGTGGCAGAGGCGCTGGCGTTATGGCAGTACAGGATCAACTATGCCTTCAAGTAGCTACAGCCGCGCTACTCATGCGCTAGCTATCGGGGGCAACAAGGGAGCAGGGCTGCGTGCTACTCTGCTGAGTGAGCTTACCCTCGCCCGCGCCTTGCTGCTATGGCTTCCCGTCTGGTTGCTGCTGGCGCTTACTCTTGCCGGGTTGGTAGCGGCGTACCAGGTGCCGCGCAGCTACGCAATTGCGGTAGGCACGCCTCAGGACGAGGCTTTCGTGCGTAACTTTCACGGGCGCCTCAGCGACAATGGCCGCCCATACCGCTGGTCTGATGTATATGGCTATCTATTTTTCCCCGGCCTGGGAGGTTCGCGGCCATTCACCGCCACTGTAGAGCTTGACCCGGGCCGCACGGCTCCTGTGACAGTTATCATCAACGGGGTTACTTTCCTTGACCGCCAACTGGCGGCAGGTTGGCAAAGCTTCACTTTTCGGGTGGATGCGCAATACCCCTCAGCGTTGCAGTCACGCGATACCGTTGTAGAGTTGCGCGCTCCAGACTACCGCGCCGAGGAGCTGCCCACAGAGCCGAAGGGGGTAAAGCTCTCAACTGTGGTCATCGAGCAAGATGCAACGGGCGGCTTTGTAGTGCCCGCTTATGCCACGCTTGCGCTTCTGGGGCTGGGAACGCTCCTCTCTTACCTCCTTGTAGGCAGAGCGTTTGCGGGGGCAACAGCGGTGGCTCGAATGCGCGGGTGGGGACTGTTGGCGGCGGCTCTCTTCGGCGCGGGCATCATATCTCTCACGGCAGCTAGCCACATTGATGCCTCGGCGGACGCGATGCATTTCGTTATCACTCTGGTCAGCATGCTACTGATGCTGGTTATTGGCGAATATCTGGCCTGGCGCTGGTTTCCGAGAAGCGGCGTTACTCAGAGGAGGCTGCTTGCCGTTGCCTTTACTGCTGCCTTTGGGCTGCGTTACGGCGGTATGGCGCTGCCGCAGTCTCTGATTATAGATATGCCTTACCACATGAAGTGGCTAAACCAACTATTGACGGGCGATTGGCAGTCGCTCTATTTCCCTGGCGGATTGAGCGAAGTGCCAAGAGAGTGGGGTCTCAACCTGCTGATCCCCAAGTCGCCGCTCTTCTATTTTGCCTTTTCACCGCTCGCGCTACTGCCTTTTGATCTCACGACATCGGCCAAATGGCTTATCTGCTTACTTGATGCCACGCTCGTACTGAGCGCCTTTTGGCTGGTGTTACGCGTAGGGGGCTCAGATCGAGGGGCAGTGGCGGGCGCGGCTCTGTACTCTATTATGCCGCTTGCTTTTCGGGCCTTCGCCTACGGCATTCTGCCCACCATACTGGCGCAGTGGCTGGCGGCGCTGGTCTTTACGGCCTTGCTGCTAGTTGATCACAGGTGGCGTAGATGGCGGTGGGGAGGCTTCGCGGTGCTGTTGGCGCTGGCGCTCGTCGCCTTCCCGACAGTAGCGCTCTTCCTGACGATGGCGCTCTTAGCTGTGGCGGTTGTCTGGCGGCTCACTGATAAGGAACCCAGGACTTCTGTGCGTATAATGGCGGCTCTTGTAGCGGCCTGGGCGCTGGCGCTCGTCTCTTACTATGGGCTGTATATTTCTCCCGTGCTTGCTTCAGCCGCCGCGCTCCTCACTCCCAAGCCGGAAGGGGGCGCTACTGTCCGCTGGCCCGGTGGTTTCCCTGAGCTGCTGGCAGGGACGGCCACCTACGTGGTCTCCGTTTTGCCCGCCTTGCTTGGGCTTACCGGCCTTATACTGCTTTTTGCCCGAAGGGGAGGGAGCAAAGAGAGGAGCCATGCCCTCTGGCTTCTTGTCATCTGGCTGGCTATAGCTCCTATCTTCATGATCGTAAACTACCGGGTGGACATGATAGGCAAACATCTCTTCTTCGTGATGCTACCTGTGGCTGTGGCAGGGGGCGTTGCGCTCTGGGGTCTTGGGCGTCGTGGGCGGTGGAGCATGGCGCTGATGACGTTAGCTTTTGCGACCGTCGCCTGGCAAGGTTTGGTCTTCTGGATCGAGCGGCTTACAGGGGCTTCAGTATGAGCCGGCTCTTCGCCAGTCTGGGGCAAAGCAGCTTGGTAATATGGGCGGGGCTGCGCGTGCCAGGCTTCTACCTGGTGCTCTTTTTGAGCCTTGGCCTCTGGAGCATTGCCTACCAGCACAAGCAGGCTTACAGCGTAGAGGCTGGCAGCTTGACGGATAATGGCTATCTCTCCGGCTTCTACACCAAAGAGCACAACCCACCCGCTCTCCCCAATTATCGCTGGAGCACCGACGCGTCTACTGTGCGTTTCCCAGGCGTGGGCAACGAACCTGTTTATATTCTGCTGACCACAGTAGGGGCACGTCCTAACGGCCCTTCTCCTGTAATCACAGTCACAGTCAGGAATACCACCTTTACCGTGCAGACCCAACCCTCTTTGTACACCGATACACTCTTTATCGGGCGGGGCGACATGTGGAACGGCAATCTGGAGGTGAAGATATCCTCTCCTACCTATGTGCCCGCTAAAGTCGATCCGAGGAGCATAGACAAACGTGAGCTAGGGGTCACTGTATCACGCATCACCGTGCAGCCTGCTGATTACGGCCTGCGCCCCCTGGTGATACCTCCCGTCGCGACCATTGGCTATCTGCTGGCCGGACTGATCTTCTCTTATTTCTGCGCGCTGGTAACTACTCGCAAGAGGCTCTACTCGCTCTGGCTGGTAGCAGCTTTGTCGCTCGGTGCGGCGGCTCTCATCGTCTGGGCGCGTATGGAGCTTGGCTTGCTTGCGGGCGAGTTGCCTTCGCTTCTCGGGTGGGGACTCCTTCTGGCCTTGTGCGGGCGTGCTGCTATGGACCTGCTGCCTGTGCATGTGCCTCACAGAGCCTTTCTCGCGGCGTCGGGGAGCGCGGCCCTTGTGCTGGCATTTCTCATACGCTTCGGAGGGGTGACGTACCCGCAATTCCAGACGAGCGATATCGGCTTACATATCAACAATACACTGAAGGTGCTCGAAGGAGATTGGCTCTTCCCAGGCGAGCTGCCTGACGGTACTGTAGTGCCCTACCCGCCTGCCTTGTACGTCGTTATCTCTCCCCTGGCCGCTCTCCTGGGCGCTTCGCGGGAGATGGTTGGCCTGATCCTGAAGTGGAGCGCATCGCTGCTCGACGCGCTAACTTGCTTGGCGCTGGCGTGGGCAGGCTCGCGGCTGTGGCCTGGCAGGGCGGGAGGGATAGCTGCTCTGGCATACGCTTTTTCTCTTGCTCCATTTGATCTCTTCTCAGCAGGTAACTACTCTAATCTCTTCGCACAAAGCGTCTTCAACCTGACGATGCTAGGCGCAGTCGTTTTTCTTTGCTGCCAAAGCGAGGGGCGCATGCCCCTTTACGCTGCGCTGCTGGCGCTAGGCTTTAGCTTGACGCTGCTGGGCCACTACGGTATGATGTTGGCTGCGCTCGCTATCCTGGCTCTCTTTGCCCTGTGGATAATGGCCGCTGCCTTTCAGGGAAGCAAGCAACCGGCAGGCTGGACGCTCCTCGGATCGTTCGCGGCTGCCTTTGGTGTCACTTTCGGCCTTTACTACTGGCATTTTCTCGGCGAGATGTGGGCGCAACTGAGCAGCGTGCTAAACCGGCTGCTCGGCGGCAGAGGAACCGCACCGGATAAGGGCGCATCTACCGCCAGGGCCTTCTTCGGTGCAACGCTAGGCAGGCGAATAGATAGTTTGCTTGGCACGCCGGCGGCATTGTGCGCTTTGTTTGGCCTCTTACTGCCCGGCAAGCCAGGCAGCTCGCCCCGCGCCCTCCTCTTGGCCTGGCTGCTGGCTTCGGGCATCTTTGCTCTTCTTGACCAGGCCCTGGGCGATTCGATAAGATGGTCGTATCTGGCGGCGGCGGCTGTTACCCTTGTGGGGGGTCGTTTCCTTGCGTTGTTGGCCTCGCGCAACCGGCTGGGCCGGACGCTGGTTGCCCTCACCATTACTGTGATGCTATTGCAGCTATTATACTTCTGGGTGGGATATGCGATTTTCACGCGCTATCACGATATGCCATAACCACGAATCAGGGCTTGACGGCTGCTAATCCCTCTCCTCAACGAGAATACTATGCGACACGACCTGTACCGCGATCTATACGTTAAGGAGCAAGACTACTGGTGGCATGTAGGCAAGCGTGCTATCGTTTATAGCTTGCTGGAGCGCTATCTGCCTGCGGGAAAGAGCAAGGCGCAACGGCGCGCCCTGGACCTGGGGTGTGGCACAGGACTTAACCTGGACCATCTTTCCAGGTACGCGGAGCCCGTAGGCACCGACTTCTCGGAGGAGGCGCTTCACTTCTGCCGTGAGCGCGGGCATGAGCTACTTTGCAAAGCTGATGCGGCCTTGCTCCCTTTCGCCGGTAACGATTTCGACATTATCACAGCCCTCGATGTAATCGAGCATCTGGATGATGATCTGCTTGCCTTGCGGGAGTTGCGGCGGGTGCTGCGCCCTGGTGGTCTGTTGATAATTAGCGTGCCTGCTTACCGCTTTCTTTGGAGCTATTGGGACGACATACTTGGGCATCGCCGCCGCTACACAACCGGCTCAATGCGCGATGTTGTCAGGAGAGCAGGGTTGAAGGTACGCAAGGTGAGCTACTCGAATGCCGCCATTCTTCTGCCCACAATAGCCATGCGCGTCATAAAATCGCTGCGCTACAAGTCGGCGCGGTCAAAGGGCGGCGGCAGCGACCCCGAAACGGACTTCATGCCCGTGCCCGGCTGGCTCAACGGCATCCTCACCAGGTATTACATTGGAGAGGCGCGCTTTCTGAGAAGCGAGCGGATACCCTTTGGGCTTTCTGTGGTGTGCGTCGCGCAGAAGCCATGGAAGAAGAGCGATGGGTAGTGATAGCATAGCGGCGCGACGCTCACTGGCAACCCTCAGGCGCGGCTCGTCTCTTATGGAGAGATTGGAGGCGCCGGCCCCCACCCTGTTGGCTCTGGCTATCGTGCTGTGGATCGCCCTCATTTTCGCGGCAAGCATCTACAAATATGAAAACTACGGCCAGGGCTACGACCAGGTAGATTTCGAGCAGGCGATCTGGAATACAGTTCATGGCCGCGTGATGGAGGACTCACGCTTCAACTTCACCCAGTCGGTCTTTGGAATGGACTGGATGCCGATGCTCTTCTTCTTTGTGCCTGCTTACGCTCTGTTTCCGTCGGCGCATACTCTCTTTTTCTTGCAGATCGTGGGCTCAGCGCTGGGGGCTGTTCCTCTCTACTGGTTGGGCCGAGACCGCCTGAAAAGCAAAATGGCGGGTCTGGGCGCGGGGCTGGCTTATCTGCTTTACCCTGTGCTGCTTCATGGCGTGCTCAATCCCTTTCAGGTGCGACTCTTTGCTGTGACCTTGCTCTTATTTGGTTTCTACTACTTCGAGAAGTCCAACTGGCAGCTCTTCACCTCTTTCGTGCTGCTGGCGATGCTCGCACGGAGTGACGTGGCGCTAGTTGTTGCTATGTTTGGTGCATATGCGCTATTGACAAGACGACGCTGGCCTTACGTGGTTTTCCCTCTCCTGCTGGGGCTGGCTTACTTTGCACTATCCGCCTTCGTGATATTGCCTTCTTTCGACAACCTGGGGCCACCTGTCGCCACAATGGGGACGACAGGCATCGACTATATGAGCTGCTGGCCTTGCGGCCACAACCCTCAGCTTGCTTATTACGGAAATCTCGGTTCTACAGGCCCGGAGATAGTCAAATATATCGTGACCCACCCGGTCGAGGTAGCCGGCATTGTTTTCACTCCGGCCAAGATCGGTTATCTTATCGCGCTGCTCCTGCCGCTTCTCTTTCTGCCGCTTCTGGAGCTTCGGCCCCTCGTGCTCGGCTTGCCTATACTGGCGCTGAATCTTCTCTCATTACGCTCATCGCAATACAGCATTGAGCACCAGTACAGCTTGCTGATAATTCCTGGGCTTTTCGCGGCGGGCGTATACGGCGCTGAAAAGGTGCCGCGCGTAATCGCCGGCCTGCGCCAATTACCTCTCGATAGTGGGCGAGCGCTGCTATGGGTGCGGGTGGGGGCGCTCGTCATAGTGATATGGGGATTAGTGATGCAGGGGCCTTTCAAGAACCCGGCAGCGCGAGCATTTCTCTTTCACGAAGCGCCCGCCAAAGTGCAGGCCGCCAACCAGCTTGTGCGCATGGTGCCACCGGATGCCAAAATAGCGGCAAGCTCGTTCCTCGCGGCCCACCTCCTGCCGCGGCGCTACATTTACAATTTCCCGCCCGCGCCGTACTCTCCCTACAATCTTGGGCCTGACCGCCAGCGAAGTGACTACGTAGAGCTTGACTATGTGCTCGTTGACCCGAACAACAGCGCCCTGAGCATAGAGGCGAACCAGGTGAGCGGCAAGAGCGCCCTCGACTTGCTCAAAACTCTCCCCGATTGGCGCATAGTTGCTCAGAAAGAAGGGCTATATCTCTTCAAGCGGAAGTAGGGCGTGCTGTGATATAATCAGGTTAGGCCGGCGGGATTATGAATTAGCAATTAGGAATTAGGAATTGGAGCACGAAATCGCAATTCATAATTAGGAGTTACCAGGCTAGATTGGATTGTAAATGGAAGCGGACATAGCAGCAAATCAGCCCGTGATGCCTGTTTCGGTGACGGCTGAGGAAGCAACAAAGGAGCTAATCATCGCCTGGAGCGACGGGAGAACCACGCAATATTCCATTGAGGGGCTGCGCTGGGGGTGTCCTTGTGCTCTTTGTCGAGGGGAGATGGGTATGCCGGGACGCCTGGATTCTCTGCAAACGCTCAGTCCGCAGGAAACAGAGCTTGTAGACGTGCAGCCGATAGGCCGCTATGGCATAATGCTTTTCTGGGCCGATGGGCACCACGACGGCATCTATACTTACGAATGGTTGCTGAGCCATTCGGCTGACGCGGGCCGAGGCACTAACCCCTAACCCCTGGGCAATACTTTGCTAGAGACCACTTTGAAAGAAGAGAATAACCAGGCTGCGCGGTGCGTAGATATAGAGGCCGAGCTTGTGGCTGCTATCGAGCCATGGCTGGCGCATATGAGCTGGCGCAAAGACTTCGGGGGGTGGCGCAAGCGTCGCATCCGGCAGGAGGATTACCAATCCGACAGCCTGGAGGCTGTGCGCCGGGCTATTGGGCCGCTCGCAGGTAAAATATTGCTCGACCTGGGCGCGGGGATGGGCGGCCTCAGCGTGGCGATGCTGCGGGAATGGGGAGGTGACGGCCTGCGGGTTGCAGCGATGGACTATAACGCTGATTACTGCCGCATAGCAAGGCTGAGAGGGCGCCGCTACGGCCTTGATTTGCCGATCGTTGTGGCGGCGGGCGAGCATCTGCCTTACCCATCGGGCTTCTTTGATGCGGTGGTCTGCCTTGATGTGCTGGAGCATGTGGCTGACGCTCCCACCGTATTGCGCGAGATACATCGTGTGCTGCGCCCCGGCGGGGTAGCGCTCGCCACTGTGCCCAACCGCCACGCATGGCGCGACCCACATTACCATCTCCCCGCGATCAACTGGCTGCCGCGCAAGCTCGCCGAAAAGATCGTTGCCGCAGCAGGGCGCTCGAAAGAGGGGGGCCTTTTGCACGACCGCCAGGGGCTTTCCGAGCTGAACACCTACACCTGGGGAGGCTTCAAGCGGGTGGCATGCGGCGCGGGCTTCAGGGTGCGCGACCAGGTGTATACCCGTCTCTCGAAGGGTGAGATACGACAGTTGCACGGTTGGAGAAGGCGATTGCTCGATTCCCTTCGCCGTCTAAGGCTGATGGCGCCAGTTTACCGCCTCTACAGGTACGGCTGGCAGGGCACATACCAGATATTGCTTGTCAGGCCGCATTGAAGATCGCCCTTTACAACCTTACGACGACAACGCGATGGGGGGGCGTCGAGACTTTCGTCTGGGAGGTGGCTGACCAGATGGCGCGCCGAGGCCACCGCGTGGAGGTCTTTGGCGGGCGGGGGCCTGTGCAGCTGCGCAGGCAGATTCCAGGAGTACGGGTGCGGCTCTTCCCTTACATAGAGCGCGATCTATGGCGCAAAGTGCCTCTGCTTGGGAGGCAGTACACTCTAACCAAGCTCCTTGAGCGGCTGAGCATGGCTCCATTTGCCTTACCCGCCCTCCTCTGTGGCGGCTTTGACATTGTGCATATACAAAAGCCTTACGACCTCCCTGTGGGCGCGCTTGCCAGGCTGTCGGGCGCAAAACTGCTCTTTGGCTGTCATGGCAAAGATTTCTGGAGATGCGACAAGCTCTTCACCCGCTTCGTGGACGGCACGGTCTCCGCGAGCCGATTCAACGCAGCGCAGGTGCGTAAGCGCTATGGAATCAAGCCTGTGGTCATCTACAACGGTGTAGATTTGCAACGCTTCACCCCGGAAGGTGCGGACGACCCGGCAATTCTGGCGAAGTACGATCTCACCCCGGCAACGTCTCAGCAGCCCGTCCTTCTTTATGCGGGTAGGCTCGTGCGCTGGAAAGGGGTGCAGTACCTGATAAAGGCTTTGCCCCTGATCACCCCTGACGCCCACCTTTGGATCGCGGGCCAGGGCCCTTATCGTGAGGCTCTGGAGAGGCTCGCCGACAAGCTGGGCCTGGCGCGGCGGGTGCGCTTCCTCGGTAAGGTTGAGCAGGAAGACCTCGCGGCCCTCTACCGCTCAACCTCGATGCTGGTGGCTACTTCATTTGTGAACGAAACCTTTGGCATGAGCCTGGGCGAGGCGATGGCATCTGGGGCAGCTGTGGTCGCCAGCGACTTCGGCGGCTTCAAGGAAGTGGTTGTACCCGGGCTGACGGGGCTGACGGCGCGCCCACAGGACCCCCAGGACCTGGCCCAAAAGATAACAACGCTCCTCGCCGACCCGCAATTGCGCCTCAGCATGGGCGCTTATGGCCGTGAGCGTGTTATCTCTCTCTTTAGCTGGCAGGCGGTCGCGCTACGCCTTGAGGAGGTCTACAGGTGTCTCGCCGCCCCATCCTCTACGTAGCCTACCCCATGCGCCTCGATTTGAGGGCAGCTAACGCCATCCAGACTTACAACACTGTGCGTGAGCTTCAAGCCATCCTTCCAGGCACCCTCCTGGTGATCCCGCGCTGGCTGCGTGAGAAAAGCGCTTTCTCAGCCCTTGATACCCTTCACCTCCCCAGGCCCGCCATCAATAAGCTCTCCAGGCTCCTCCCCTGGGCAGGTTGGTCATACATCGAGCGCTCCCTTTACTCCTTTATCCTCGTTGTATTACTCCTTAGCCGGCGCCTCATGCGCCGCCCCTACCGCGCCCTCTACGTCAGGGATACGGTATGCGCCGCCTGGCTTTGTCTCTTGCGCCCGCTGCACGGCTCTCCCGTTATTTATGAAGTACACGACCTTGAGGCCTCTCACCCTTCCAACGCTCCCCGCTGGCCCGCGGGCCTGTGGGCTATCTTTCTCCCCTGGCTCGATAGGCGCTCTATCCTCGGCGCTCGCAAGGTGGTCTCCCTTACCCACTCTTTCAAGCGCTCCCTTGTGGCCGCCGGGGTGCGCTCGGATCAGGATGTGGCGGTGATCCCCGACGGCTTTGACCCATCTATCTTCTATCCGGTGCATACCCTCAAGGCTCGGCGCGCTCTCGGCTTGCCCCCTGATCCTTTTATCATCGGCTACGCGGGGCTGACCTTTGCTTATCGAGGGCTGGAGCTTCTTCTTTCGGCCTCTGCCTCTCTGATGAGGGAGGATGCGAGCTTGCTCTTGCTCCTCGCGGGCGGTGGGCCGAGGGAAGTCGCGCGGCTCAGGAGCCTGGGGGCGCGCCTCGGTATTGACTGTGAGAGGATGATTACCCCAGGGCAGGTGAGCCGCAGGGAGACTGCGCTTTTCCTCAATGCCTCGGACCTGCTGGTGATCCCTGATACGGTCACTGGCCTGACGGCTTCGCCTCTGAAGCTTTTTGAGTATCTGGCGGTGGGCAAGGCGGTTGTCTGCAAGGATATGCCTGCTCTGCGCGAGGTGGTGGACGATGGCTGCGCGGCTTTCTTTACGGGGGGGGATGCGGCGGCGCTGGCTTCTGTTATTATGAGGCTCAGGGGCGATGGGGCGAGGCGCATGCAGATGGGGGAGGCGGCGCTGCGTCGCGCGGTCGGCTACAGCTATCGCGCTCGCGCCGAGAAGATTGCGGAGGTGGCCCGCTGTTCCCCCTAGCTCTCCTCTCCTCCCCTCCCTCCCCTATCCCCCCCTTGCCTTTGCAGGAAGGGAGGAGGGGCGGGAAGTGGTGGCAAGAGGGGGGGTTGCTCGGCCTGCTGGCCCTCTTTGCCCTC
>DAHVFG010000061.1:0-15907 GCA_027317125.1 Chloroflexota bacterium
TTATGCTTGCCAAGGGTTGCCTCAACTGCCACGCGCTGGGTAAGGGAGGTGGCCGTATTGGCGCGCCGCTCGATGATGTAGGGAGCAGGCGAACGGCGGACTGGCTGCGCACCTGGATTAAGGACCCCAAGTCGGTTCCCGCCGCGCAGCGCGGTCCTAACCTGTGGCTGGTGGGTCCGACGGCCACCTTGCCACCAGCGCCAGGAGCCGCACCCAATCTGACGCCCGCACCCACAGCGCAAGCATACCCTATGAACGCGACATACATGCCGACGATACCGATGACGGACGCTGAGCTAAATCTTCTCGTTGATTATCTGTCGCATGCTCGCACAAGCACACGATAAGGCCAGGAACTGTGGACTAAGGATTATTTTCGTTACTGGCGGCGCTGAGAGGCGCAGGCTACTATAAAGCAAAGGGCGTTGAAAAAGGATGCATAGCGCTTCAGAGGTGGGGCCCCAGGTGGAGGACTCTTTATGGCAGCCTTGAGCAGCCTTTATCGCAAAGCGGAGGTCAAAATACGGCTGACGGCTCGTGGCAAAGCCGTGGCGATGCTTGGCGTGCTCTTATTGATCGGCGGGTCGTTGAGCGTCTTTAATGTGCCCTTGGCTTCATCTGCGGCCAATGACGTGAGTGTAGTGCATATTGCCGAGGCGGTGCCGACCGACCCGATGTCGCCGACCTGGAACAAAGCGCAGGAAGCGCAGATACCACTCAGCGCACAGCAAATATACCAACCTGGTGGCGGCTCGACACGTCAGGTGCTGGTCCGAGCGCTGGAAGACGGCCAGACTGTCGGCTTCCGCGTTTCATGGGATGACGACACACGCAACGACACGGTAGGTGCAGTAGCCACAGATGCAGCCGCTATACAACTACCCATAGACCCTACGCACCTTCCGTACCAGTGCATGGGGCAAAGCACGAGCAAAGTGAACATTTGGCAGTGGAAGGCCGCCCTTGAGCGCGAAAGTATTGACGCAGGCGCATCGGCCAGCATAGTAAGCGCAGGTGTGCGTAACCTGACAAGCAACGGCATCTGTAAAGCCGTAGATACCCCCGGTCTTGAGCCGCAGGTGCGCTCCTACTACGACGGCAAGCAGTGGCACGTTGTATTTTACAGATTGCTGTCGAAGGGCGACCTGGGCAGTGCGCCCCTGGTCATAGGTGGTAGCAGTTCTATCGCCTTTGCTGTATGGAACGGAGCACGCGGCGAAGTGCGTGGCATGAAGGCAGTTTCGACCTGGAACAACTTGCAGTTCAGCACTCCTCCGGCGAACCAGGCGGGCAACCTCGTTACGCTGGGTGTGGTTGTGGTGGTTTCAGCAGGCATTATCGCGTACGCGATGCGCCGCCTGTCACGGTAGGAGACTTTAACGCAGCGCAGGGCGATACCGCGCCTTGTTTGAGTGCGGGCGGCATTATACCCGATAGTTGAGAGAAAGGCAACGGCAGATGAGTGTAAAAGCTAGAGACCTGGATTACATGCAGGGGCGGACGGGCTTTTTGTCGGCAGAGGGTAGCGCTTCACGTAACTTTCTCTACTCGGCAATCCTCTGGCTGACCATTGCAGACTTCGTAGGATTGATCGCGGCCACCGAGATGATAAGCCCGGACTTCCTGGCGGGAATCCCCTGGTTCGTCTTTGGCCGTATGCGTCAGATGCATGTTAACGGTGTGCTTTTCCTCTGGCTTTCGATGGCCCAGGTCGGCGCGTTCTTCTATATAGTGCCACGCCTTTGCGGGGTCAAGCTGTGGAGCGAGACGCTCGGCAACATGACGATGATCCTCTGGAATGTGATGGGTATCGGCGCATACCTCACTCTATCAAATGGCCTCACACAGGGCCGCGAATATGCCGAGTTAATCTGGCCTCTTGACATCATGGTGATGATCGCCCTGTTGATGGCGGGCTTCAACATTTTCCGGACGATTATGAGCCGCAAGGAGAAAAAGCTCTTCGTCTCCTTGTGGTATATCATGGGCACGATGATCTGGATGCCGATGCTCTACTTCGTCGGCAATGTGATGTGGCAGCCTTTACTGCCGAGCGCGGAGACGAATCTGGCGGGCTTTCCGTCGGGCGGCCTTACGGGCATAGCCGACGTGACGTGGCAGTGGTTCTACGGCCATAATGTGCTGGGCTATTGGTTCACCACGTCAGGCGTGGCTATCGTCTACTACCTCGTGCCTGTAATTACGCGCTCGCCCCTCTACAGCCACCTGCTTTCGTTGATCGGCTTCTGGTCAATTGCTTTCTTCTACGGGCTGGTGGGCCAACACCATATACTGGCAACCCCCACCCCGGGTTGGCTAAAGACACTGGCGGTGGTGGGTTCCCTCGGCCTCTTCATCCCGGTCATTACCTTCCTAACCAATATATGGCTGACGATGCGGGGCAACTGGGGGAAGATATACGAAAGCTTGCCGTTGAAGTTTGTGATGGTGGGCACCGTCTTCTACTTCATTACCTGTGTGCAAGGGCCATTGCAGTCAATCCAGGGCTTCAACCGCCTCATCCACTTCACCAACTGGATTGTGGGGCATGCCCACCTCGCGCTCCTGGGGACGTTCTCCTTCTGGGCAATGGCTGCTATCTACTACATAATCCCGGTGACTTTACGCAAGCGCATTTACAGCCCTGCGATAGCTGAGGTGCAATTCTGGTTGGTGACAGCGGGCTTTCTCTTGATGATGCTTTCGCTGCAAATAGGTGGGCTGATACAGGGGGCAATGTGGCTCAACGGCGACTCAGTTTACAAGGTGCTGCCTGAGCTAAAGCCTTACCTGGTAGCCCGCGCCATATCGGGAGCGATGATTGTTATCTCAGGCATTTTGCAAGCCTGGAACATCTACAAAACAGTTACAGCGAGCGAGCCTATGCTGGCGGCAGCGCCGGCGGCGGCAGAAGCGCCTGCTTAACTTTCATACAAAAGTAATTACACTACAGAGTAAAAGGGCTAAGGGATAAGTGATGCAACAGCACCATGACCAGGGCGGAGCAGTTTTCAGGATGGACGGGCGCACCATCTTTTTCGGGGCGTTCATAGTCTTCAGCTCGATTATCTTCGTCGTCGTTGCCCTGCCGTACCTAAGCTTCCAGCCAAAGCAATCAGCAGATGCGCGACCGTTAAATGCGCTAGAGACAAAGGGGAGGCAATTGTACGCTGCGAACGGCTGCAACTACTGTCACACGCAGTACCTTCGCCCGCAAGACTGGACGGGCGTGTCGTCGTTCAGGACGGTGGGCCGCATAGCGCAGGCAGGTGACTACTACTACCAGCAGAACCCCATGCTTGGCTCCGAGCGCACAGGCCCGGACCTCTCGCAGGAGGGGGGCGCGCACACCGATGAATGGAACATGGCGCACTTCTACAACCCGCGCTACACGTCGCCCAAATCTATTATGCCGCAGTTCAGCTTCTACTTTACGCAAAACAGCGCCGGCGGTATCGAGCCAACCGAAGACGTTCAAGCCCTGATCGCCTACGTGCAGAGCCTGGGTGGGCAAGCAGGGTACGAACGAGCACAGAGACAGAGGGCACTCAAAGAGAAGCTGCTCACCGAGCGGGCCAAAGGCAACGAGGCAATTATCCAGGAGTGGTTCCCTTCCACCTGGAAAAGCGTACGCAATCCAATGGAGGCTACGCAGCGCTCACTCTATCACGGCAAGCAAATATTCACCACCAACTGCGTCGGTTGTCATGGTTTGCTGGGGAATGGCAAGGGGCCCGCAGCCTACTTCATAAATAACCCTGCACCGCGCAACCTGACGGATGCTGCTCAACAGCTTTACTTCAGCGACGGCGAGGTGTACGACGCAATTCTATTCGGGGTGGACGGTACGGCAATGCCTGCCTTCGGCGATCTGCTGACAGTAAACGACATCTGGGACCTGACCAACTTCGTTCGCACCATACCTAATGGCGGGTTGCAGCGTGAAGAGTTGGACGCGAGCATGATGATCAGCCCTCCCGACATCAAGCCTATAGAAGTAACACCTATTGTCATTCCGCAGGCCCCCGGCAATGTACCCGTTGTCGAGACCACACCGGAAGGGGGGCTTGGGCAGACGGGGGGCGCGGGGGCTGGAAATGCGACCCCGGCAGTAGGTCCAACGAGACTGCCCACTTCTGCACCCGTTGCCAAGCCAACAGCCGGGGCGGGGGCAGGAGCGAAGACGACGCCGAGCGCAGCGCCGGGTGGGCAAGGGCTCATACCTGGCGGGCCGCAGACCACGCCGCAACCCAGCCCATCTGTTACCACAGGAGTACCGTAAGGAATGGGGTTAGATATGAAATCTAAGCTGAGATTGACGAGGTTATTTATCGGCGCGGGAGGCATACTTCTGGCTCTATCGCCTGGTATGGCTTCTGCACATGATGCATTGGGAGGCGACGAGCTGGTGGTCGCCAATTGGATGCTCATAGGCGCGATGGTCACCATCATGATCGGCCTCATAGCCGCGCTCTGGGGCTTTCAATCAGGCCAATTCAGCAACATCGAAGAGTCCAAATATTCTATGATAGACACCTCGGAAGACTTCGACGCGATTATGGAGGAAGCAGACGCCAGAGAGGCCGCAATAGAAGAAGCATTACGCGCAGCCGAGAAGCAGGCGATAGAAGGCAAAAGCCTCAAATCGGAGGCTGCGGTATCACAGACACCTGGCGCAGCACAGCGCACAACGTAGCCTGGAAGGAGATAGCTATGCCAGTACCAAGCCAATCAACGCCGAGCATATTCGACATTATCAAACCGTGGGACTGGAACTTCGCGCTGGAGCTTGCCACCTACTTCATCATCTTCCTGCTTGTGGGGGGCATATGGCTCTGGACGCGAAGCGCCTCGCGCAAGAACCTGCCTGACATCCTGGGACGCAACGTGGAGGACTTCGCGGGCGTGGCGCAGGAAGGAAACGGGCCGTTACCTGTCTTCTTGCTGGTACTTTATATAGTGGTTGCGCTCTTTATAATCGGATACCCGGCGGTGACGATGATCTTCGGCTATAAGTACTGATGAGGCCACAGGCGCGATGACGGAGCCTGCGGCTCACAACCCGGAACAAAGCCAGGAGAGTTACTATGGAGCAAGAAGCTCGGATCACCCAGGACAGGATACAGGTCGCGCACGAGCAGCGGCGCGACAAGAGGCATGAACCGCTTTACGGCCTCGCGCCTGAAGCCGGCGGGGGCGGGCCGGGCAGCGATCAGGATCCGTCGCAACCTGGCGTGGAAACTCCTGTCGAGGAGCCTGCCGAGGCAGGGGATACACGCCTGAACATGACCTGGGGCATAGTGCTGGGCGGTGTGCTCTTGCTATTCCTGGTGGCGGCTGTTCTCATGGCCAGTATAGGCAACACCTATTCCAGCTCGCCCCTGTCGGCCTATCCGTTGAAGTAATAAGGGAGCCACAACTCTATGGCCTTTATTCGCACGCTCACCTTTTCTGTGCCTACCGACCGCACGCATGAGCTTGAGCCAGGGCACAACCTGTATCTCGCCTCTGTTCACGGCATCAAAATCGCGGCCCAGAATACTCCCGGCTATCACAGGGGCGGCGTCTGGATGCAGAGGTTGCCGGACGGGTCGGTCAAAGTAGTGTCTTATACGCAGTGGTACGAACTGGACAACATCGAGAATTACGCTAACATCCCGATGGTGCGCGATTTCGAGAAGGATGTCAGCACATACCTGAGCACACCCGTAGTTGAAATCTACGAGGTCATGGGTTAGGAGCCTCATTTTGTATGGCCCAGAACCAACCTCCGACGCCGTGACTCTGGCCCTGGGCCTGCTTGTCTCCATCGTGATAGTCATAGCCGTGCTTTGGGTCGCTCGACGAAGTAATGCGCAAAGTAGACCATCTGTCTCAAGCCAGCCGGCCGATCAGCATGAGCATGACGATCAAGTTGAGATGCAGAGGGTTACCTCAGTCCAAAAGAGTCAAGAAGCAGATACGATAGTGGATCAAAAGAGTAGATAGGAAACGTTGTGGCAGAAAAAGAGGCAGCCGGCCCCTGGAACGCAGTACTGCGTTATAGGAAGCCGGTATATATAGTGCTTGGTATACTTGCGTTCCTGATGGTGGCTATGTCCTTCGTCGAGTTCTGGGTGCTCAACAATGCACCCGATGTGTCATCATACGGTTCGATTGCTGCAAGCGCGAATGGCTTCCCACCGGCAGATCAGAAAGGGGCATATCTGCTCCTGAACGAAGGGCATGATCCGCAGTACGCGGGCAATCTTGTGGCGCTCCTATCCTTGAGCGAGCCAGGTGTTGTAAGTGATACACAAGGGGCGCACCTGCTGTCGAAGGAGCTGAAGGGGGTGCTGGTGCAAGCCGATGTGGTTGGGGACGGGAGCGAGTACAGGATATATCGCATAGGGGACCCGGTGGTGGACCCCCTCAACTATGAGCGGCAGCCTGGGGGCAAGGATATGATCATCAAGCCTCAGAGTGGGATCTGGAAGGCTGGCGCTTACGTGGTAGATATACCCTCAGCAGGTATGTTTGGCGGGCGCGACTACTTCCAATTTTATATCGATCCAGACAAATAAAAGTCAGAAAGAAGGTAATTCAGATGGCATCCGTAGCGGCCCAGGGACAGATAGCAAGCGCAATACCGGCTAAAGTTGCCACAGGAGGCCGAAGTGAAGAAGAGCAAGGGGACCACGACCTGGCGCGCTTCTTCTATGCAGCGTGTGCGGCTCTAATCCTGAGCGCCATCCAGGGCGTAGTACAGCGTCTACCGGGCATAGAGGACTGGCTAAGCAGCGCCGATTACGGCGGGCACATGGTAACTAACCTGGCGCATACACACATCACCATTGTGGGGGCGGGGACAATCAGCCTGACGGGGCTTATATATTATGTGTTGCCGCGAGTCACTAAAAGGCCGCTTTACAGCAAAGCTCTGACAAATGTGTCGTTCTGGGCGACGGTGATAGGGGTTTTCGGCTTCTACGTTGCTATGCTTTCGATTGGCACTTATGAGGGAGCAATGGTGCATGCCGGGTGGCCTTATGACGCGGCTCGCAACTGGATGGGCGCATGGCATAAAGCGCCGATGGCGATTACAGCCGCCATCATGGGCCTGGGATACTGGACCTTTGTAGCCAACGTCTACATGACGGTGGGGAGGGCTTCAGGCGAGCGCAAGATAAACCCGGGTAAGGGAGCAAGCGACTCGGAGTTCCTCCTCGCCAAGTTCTTTGTGGTTTCGGCAACAGGGTTACTGTTTGGTACGATACAGGGCGTTTATCAGGTATTGCCGTGGTCGCTCGATTGGCTGCGGGCCACCGGGGATGCCGGTAAGCTGATAGACCCCATGTCGCATACTCACATGAACCTGGTGGGGGGTGTTAGCGTAGGCATCGCTGGTCTCCTTTATTTCTTCCTACCGAAGATGCTCGATAGGCCGATCTACAGCATGAAGCTGGCGCTTTTCAGCTTCTGGTTCATGGTGGTGGGCGTTTTCAGCTTTTACATAAGCGCTGTGAGCCTCGGCTACATAGAAGGAAGCATGGTGCTCACAGGGATGACCGCTCAGCAGGCTCAGGACTCTGTTGGCTTGTGGCACACAGGGCTACTTGGCGTGACCGCCAGCATCATGGGCATAGGCTTCTGGGCATTTATAGCGAATATATTGCTGACGCTAAAGCAAAAGGTAGGGCCACAGGCCCCGCCTGACCGCACATTAAGGTTCTTTATTGGCCTGAGCGTGATAAGTTTACTGCTGGGGACGATTCAGGGCGTTATTCAGGTGCTGGGTCCGGTGGCAAAGTGGCTAAAGGAGGCGCTTCCATCCAGCTACTTCGTGACGCCACTGGCGCATGCCCAACTCAATATGGTGGGCTTCGCCATAATAACGCTGATGGCGATGACGATATACCTGCTGCCGAGAATACTCGGCAAGGAGGTGCTCGATCCGAAGAGAGGGCGGCGCGCACTCTCGGTGATAGCGGTGGGTGTGGCGTGCACCTATGCCGTCTACTTCGGGGTGGGGTTGTTGGAAAGTATAGCCATTCATAACGGCGCATCTGCGAGTGAGGCGCGACTGATGGTGGCGGGCAGATGGGGGCGGTATGCGCTCTTCGTGGGGGCGCAAGGGATAGTGGGGGTAGGATACATAATGCTCTTCCGCTATGTAGCATCGGTGATAGGCAAGGAGACGATAAGGGCCTATTACAGGACGTTCTGGGGCAGAATGAGGTCGGCGGGCCAGCAGTCGGTGCATATACACTCCAAGGCGCTGCCCACCAGCACCGATGTGGCGCAGAGGCGGGCGGCTGTGGGGCTGGCGCTGGAGCTTCTCTTTGTTGGCATCGGCTGGTTCTTCAGCGGGAGGCCGTTCGTTGGGATCATGGCTCTATCGGGGGCTGTGGGTTATACCAGTGTCGCCTATGTGGTGATTGCAATAGCGGGCAATTCTGCGCTCCTGCCGTTTTTGATAGGAATGTACTACGTGGCAGCGCTCTTCAGCGCGCTCGGCTGTTACAGAAGCTACATGCGAGACGCAAGGTTGCATCTGGCGGCAAGGGCGTAGCGCAAGTTGGGGATGAGCGGGGAGGGGTGCGGGGAGAGAATTGGCTAAGCAGAGGGAGGCCTCACGCGCAATAAGCCAAGTGGCTAATTGCGCCGAAAGTTCATTCGCACCTGGGCAGAGAAGTAGTGCTCCGCTCGAAGATGTAAGGCTTGGGGCGGCGAAGAAGTCATTCGATCTTCGACAGCGCAAGGGATTGTTCGACATAATAGGAGACTTGCACGGTTGCACGGCTGAGCTTGAGGAGCTGCTTGAGAAGCTGGGATATGAAAGGAGCGCTGGGGGAAAGCTAAAGCAGAGCGAGGGGCGCACTCTCATATTTCTTGGGGACCTGGGAGACAGGGGACCCCACAGCGCGCAAGCCTTTCAGCAGGTCATGGAGTGGGTAGAAGCGGGCAACGCGCTATACACGCCTGGCAATCACTGCAACAAGCTAATGCGCTATCTACAGGGGAGGCCTGTTCAACTAACTCAAGGTCTTGAGGGTACAGTATCCCAGGTTGCAAGCAGGGAAGAGATGATGCCAGGTTTCACAGGCATATTGAGAGCCTTCATTGAGGATGCGCCTCCTTACCTCTGGCTTGACGAAGGGGAGATCGTGGTGGCGCACGGCGGCATCAAGGCTCAGATGATAGGGCGAGACGGGAGCGATGTGAGGCGGATGTGCTTGTACGGAGGGATCACGGGCGAAAAGAACCCCGACGGCACACCGGTGCGGCTCGACTGGGCGCAGCACTACAGGGGAGAAGCTGCAATCGTTTATGGACATACACCTGTGCCAGGTCCGAGATGGGTGAACAACACTATAAATATAGACCAGGGCTGCGTCTTTGGTGGGTGGCTGACGGCACTGAGGTGGCCGGAGAGAGAGGTCATACAGGTGCGCGCGGGTGAAAAATACTACACAGAGCGGACACCTGGGTTCATCGAAGAGGCTTCAGAAGGCACAGAATGGGGCGAATCGAGCAATTAGGCGTGGAATTTTGGCAATATTGCTAATAACTTATTGACTCCGTACGCGTGCCAGTGTATAATCACGCCAACCCGCAGGCAAAGATAACTCTTGGTCGCATTATCAGATGGCGGGTATAACCCTATCTGGAGGTGGTAACCATGGTACAGGCATACTGTGTGAAAGATCGCAAGATGGTTGATATGAAAGACCCGAAGGAGATTACGCTCAAAAACGGACGCTCGGCGATGCAGGGGACTTGCCCGGATTGTGGGACAAAGGTCACCCGCATTGGCGGTGGCAGCGCCGCGAAGAAATAGGGGAAAGCTCGCTAAACTCATTTGGGGCATGCACGAAGGAGGCTGAGGCGAGCAGGTGCATAACGCGGCAAGGTCCATCAGTGCCGACCGACGGCGGGCATACAAGTTGTATGCCCGCCGCCGATTCAGAGGGAGGTGGGGTAGTTATGGACGAGGAAGACCAGTTTCTCAGCCAGGTGCTTTCTGAGATAGCCGAAGCGGAGATTATTACAATTTTCTTGCCACTTCTGAGACGTGCCCTTGTGGTAGACACACGCCAGGATGAACGCTCCAGTCAACTGGTGCGCGTCATGGCGCAGGCGAAGAGCATGGAAGAGCGTATACATTCCATCGAAAAGCAGCGGCCTCATCTAGGCAAGGTGCGTAGTATCCTTGGGATACCGTGGATCAAGTCGGTGAGGGAGCTACGCGAATGCGGCATCGAGGACCGCCTGGTTGAGCGGCTCTCGGCTGCCGGTATGCCCCCGCAGAAGGCGACAAGCTCTGTGCGAGATGCAATACTACAGTTGTGGGGGCTTGAGCAGCTCGCCTTCACGCATATGATACGCGGGGAAGGGTATGCGACCATCTGGGCCGCTAAAGAGTAGTGTAGTTTGTGCCTATTCAAGAGGTAACTGTGCGGGTGCACCTGCTCTTAGCCGCCCTCACCCCCAAACCCCCTCTCCCATGAAGGGAGAGGGGGCTTTAATCACGGTGTATTTCCAGGGATACAGTTGTTCTTCCATGAAGGGAGAGGGGGCTTTACTCATGGGGAGGGCGAGGGGACACCCCTGCACCCCGACTCTAAACCGTTACAAGAATCATATGAGTGGGGGAGCGCATTTACAGGCGAAAACCAGGATAAGATGCAGTACAGGGGCGCATCTTACCCTGGTTTTCATACTCTGTTCAGGCTTTAGTTGAGAGTAAAAGCCGATCTTCTACCACTCAGGGGGTAAAGGTATCCTGGTAGACATCGTACCTGAAGCGATTTGTTGTACCGGGAAGAGATGTCGGGCCGGGAGATGGTGTGTATGGTGGGCCGCCATAGTTTGAGACTGTGCCGTAGAGTACCCATATGTTGTTCACTGTGCCGGACCAGAACATCTCGCCGTTGTTGAACAACTGGTAGGCGCCAGGGCCGCTCTTTTCGGGGGCGGTAGCCCAGCCGAGTCGCTCGCGCACTCGTGCCCCTGTACCTTCGCGCCAGACCTTGCCGATATCGCGTACAGGCTCGAAGCGACCGGAAGGCGGAGTAAGGCCGGCACTCTCAGGCTGACCCGGGGACCAGGTATCATCGAACTGCTGGAAGGTATTATCGTCAAAGAAAACGTAAATTGATGGGCCGCGCAGGTTGGGATAAAGAGGGACTGTTGGTTTGACCAGAAGGATGCCGCCACGCTCAAAAGGCTGGTAGACGCTTTGCAACGCCACTTCGCTTCCACCATTGGGGCCGTACTGCGCCGGGCAGCCGAGGCCTTGCTGCACATTACGATGGTTTGCCCAGACCGTGCCGAAGCCACGAATCGGCACGGTCTGGCACGCTATTGAGGGGGTCTCGTAGCGCCACGAGTAATATTGCGCGCCAACATTGCCCATCTCTACCTTCCAACCGTCCGGATTGTCGGGTGAGTAGGTAAGTATGCGCCGTTGGAAAGCCTGAAAGAGCACCATGCGGTCTTTACCAGCCACCTTAATGGAGGTCCAGTATGGCTCAGTGACGGGATAGCCGAAGGCCGAGACCCAGTTGAAAAGAGTGCTATTGGTGTAAGCGCCATTCTGGTAGAGCGGGCCTTGCGAGTTCAAGTAGCTCCAGAAGAGGTCGGGGATGTTATGCCCCGTCTCGTTCGAGTAGGCCGCCGCTTTGACTGTTACGCCTGTGGGGGGCGACCCGGCTACATCGCCGCGCAGGTTGCCCGCTTTATCCATGTAGGAGATTTGCATGACGCTGCCGGTTGTGAAGGGGGCAACGCGGTGGTCAGCATTGGGGAGGCCAACTGAGGCAACGTTTTGGAGTGCGGAGTAGGTCGGCGAGTCCGAAGCTGCGTCGCCCGCAATCTGGAGATCGCTCGGCAGCGATTCGCTAAACTGGCTAGAGCCTGTTTGCATGCGCCCGCTGATCATCTCCACGACGAGGAGGCCATTGGTGACAAAGAAGGGGTTGTTCTTATCGGCTGTAGGGTCGTTGATCTCCATGCGGGCTTTGTCGAAGTATTGGACGAGGTGGGTTCCACCTACGCCCTCTTTGAAGGGTTCTTGCAGAGTGTTACCTGGAGCCGGGCCCCACACCCAGGTACGGTTGACCCTGCCCTGGGCCACTGGGAGGTCGGTGCGCTCCCAGGCGGTGCGAAAGGCAGGATCGGCGAAGCTGCTGTTGGACTGCGCTTGAGCCGGGGCAGGTATACCCTGAGCGGCAACCCCTGCCACCAAAGCGCTTACCGAAAGGGCGGTGAAGGTAATCTGCCAGTGCCTCATTTTAATGCTTTCTGCTGTCATCATGTCCTTTCCCCTACTACAACTACAGATTCGAGAGGGTACATCTCCTCTGTTAGTTTAACGCGTGGAAGGGAGGCAGGTTGCGAGCGGTGGTCAGTGGCCGGTGTATGATTAATGGTACTGAAGTTACGCAGTTACACACCATTTCGAGCGCACCGGCGCACCAACTCAAGGGTGGAATGTGGCTGATCTGCGTAAGGTGAGATGGTAAATTGTGGGGTGGTTGGAGCAGGGTGGGGAGTGGGGATGGAGAAGGGCGCAGTTGTAGGCGCAGATATGGGACGGCTGCCGGTGCCTTGTAGCGCGGGCGCATCTGGTCTGGTGGGTGGGTGGGAAGGAGAGGGGGCTTTCTTCCTCACCCCCATGCCCCTCTCCCACAAGGGGAGAGGGGGGGCTTTCTCCCTCACCCCCATGCCCCTCTCCCACAAGGGGAGAGGGGGCTTTTTATCACAGGAATATATTGTTAGGGACACCGTCTGATCCCTCTTGGGGGCACCAGCGACCGTTGGGCTGATAAGGGAACCTCTGTTGCGCTACAGGGGTTATTGAATGCATTCACTTAAGTAATCCCTTTTGTGAGGCGATTTGAGACACTCTTTTGAGGCCAATCGGGTGGAGTTTTGCACATTGTGAGGTGGGGTGAACCAGTGCAGTGCAGGGCAGTGCAGGTGGGGGGTGTGAGGGGCGCAACGTGAGGGAGCGCCTCTCGCATTATGTAGCCTCACCCGCCCTCACCCGGCCTCACCCCAAACCCCCTCTCCCATGAAGGGAGAGGAGGCTTTCTCCCTCACCCCCATGCCCTCTCCCCTTGTGGGAGAGGGCATGGGGGTGAGGGGTGGGGGAATATCGTACCGGCTGAAGTGTGAAGGCTTACTACTGGAGCACTATGGCGAGCAGCCCGTCGGGGTCTAGCCGGCGCATGATGCGCATCTCCTGCTCGGTGGGTTGGGGAGTAACGGGGATGTCGCCTTCGGGCAGGAGGAGGTCGAAGCCGGTGGCGGCTACAACGCTCTCAAGCCTGACACCGGAGTGGAGGCTGACCAGGCGCATTAGGCCCTCATCTGAAAAATCCATCAGAGCCAGGGGGGTAACCACCAGCGCTGGGCCGCTGGCGGCGGGGTCTCTACTGCCCGCAGGCCAACCGGGGGCGCTAACGAAATCGACCTGGGGAACAAAGAGGCGCTTATGGTGAGAAGTGGTGTAAAGAAGGGTGCGGCGAGAGCTTTGCGCCCAGGGTAGGCCGGCCGAGCCAGGGCCGCGCAAGGTGGGCGGGGTGTGCTTACCAACTGTGGCAAGGTTACAGTTGCCTCGCCGGTCGATTTGCAGCCCGCCCGCGAAGAAGATATCGGTCTTACCACCCATTTGGAGCATCAGTATTTCAGGAAAGGTCAGTACGGCCTCGGCAATGAGGTTAGCGTAGTCGCCGGAGGAGGGGACAAGAGGCTCGACGAGAGTGTTCACACCACCACTTGCTCCTGTGAGTATGGTGAGGTTAGGGGCATGGGTTAGCTGTGCGAGGCGGGAAGCTGCGAGCGGGAGTAGGGGGTTAGCTCCCATCACTACGACTTCGCCGTCGCGTAGAGCGTGTGCGATGGCCGCAGCCATGATATGCCCAGGGGCTATGGCACTGCCTTCGTCCGCGCCTGGGTAGTTGAAGAAAACAAGTGGATCGGAGCCTGCGCGCAGCACAGGCTTGTAGTCGTCGCTCATTCTTCCTCCTGTATGCTGCTCCAGTCCTGGTTTTGTACGCGCCGCATGTATTCCTCCTGGTCGTCAGGGCCTGTCACATATTGTTTCATGTATGAGGCGAAGCCTTCTTCGGTGGAAGCGGCTTGCATATAGAGGCGCAAATGCACATCATCGAAGTTGTAGTAGCGGTGTGAAGAGGTGGGATGGCAACCGAAGTTGACGGGTGCCACAGCGGACACACGAAAGCCGGGCACCCCTGTTTGCTGTGGATATTTTATGACCTGAGCATTATCGAGCAGGCCTTCGACTTGCATGATGACGTTATCTGAGGCCATCGCGAGGAGTCGGTCAACGAAAAAGCTGCCTTTGAAGATGCCGTTACCGAATTGATCTGCCTGCTGGCAGTGTATCAAAGCCACAGAAGGGCGGATCGCTTTTACTGCCAACGTCGCGATGCCTGTGAAGGGGTCTGTCACACTCTTGTAGAAGTTAGGCGAGGCAAGGGGCAGGCTCGTTTCCGCAAGGCCGCGAGGGAGTGGAGCAAAGGGCTGGCCCCAGGCGCCCGCCTGCAAAGCGAGGGTGAGGCTGCCGGAGTCTGCCTCGATGATTTTCAGACTGTCTTCAGGGCGCTCAGCAGCGCGCCTGAATACTGGAGCAAGGCCGAAGTGTTCGAAGCCAATGTAGCCAACGACCACTTGCTCAACAAGACCTGAGCCGATGAGGAGCTCAGCGGCGAGGGAGGACGAAGGCCCAGCATAGAAAGTCTCGAAGCGTTTACCCTGGCGTATACACTCTCGAACGAGGGCCATAGGCACGTTGTGCATATGCATGCCACCCACCCAGAGGGACTCGGCGTGGGCGGGTACGAAAGCGGCTATAGCTTCCGCGAGCTCCATTACCTTTGGAGTGCGCTCGGCAGCAGCTTGCGAATCAGTCACGTTATGTAGCATATGTACTCACTGTTGTGTAGGGATTTTGGATTTTGTGGGCAGGGCGAAAAAGATTGCCAGATGATGTCTATGTTAGCAAAGCTAACCAGGAAAGTAAATGTTCAGGATAGGGGTGAAGCAATCTTGTTGGGGTAACTGTGTGGGTGTTGCTCCCCTCACCCCAAGCCCCTCTCCCATGAAAGGGAGAGGGGGCTTTACTCCTATGAGTGCACAAGGGATCAGTTGTTCTTCCATGAAAGGGAGAGGGGGCTTTGTGCATGGTGTATATCAAGGGAGACCCATGTAACCCCACCGGGGGTTTGCCTTCCACCACTACTCTGAACAGTTGCTGGCTGGGCATGTTTCTGCTGAGAATTATGCCTGGCCCACTTCCTGGGCTTGGGAGGCCTGTGCGGGAACCTGGGCTATGTGGCGCACGGAAAAGACGATGCCGCCCTCTTTAGCGTCCGCCACTACAGTATCGCCGTCTTTGACGCTGCCGTCAATTAGCTCCAGAGCTAACCTGTCGAGGAGGTGACGCTGGATGACCCTCTTGAGGGGGCGCGCTCCGTAAACGGGGTCAAAGCCTTCGTTGCCGAGCAAGTCCATCGCCTCAGGGGTGACATCCAGTGTGATATGTCGCTCCTCCAGTCGAGCGCGGACCCTGTTGAGCTGCAAGTCAACGATGTGGCGTAGCTCGGCGCGTGTCAACTGCTTGAAGATGACCACTTCATCTATGCGGTTCAAGAATTCGGGCCTGAAGTGGCCTCGGAGGGCCTCAGTTACCCTGTGGCGCATTGTATCGTCTTCAGTGGCGGCAAGGTCGGTGATGAACTGGGAGCCGATATTGGAGGTCATCACGATGAGGGTGTTCTTGAAGTCAACTGTGCGGCCCTGCGAATCGGTGAGGCGGCCATCGTCGAGGATTTGCAGCAGGACGTTGAATACATCAGGGTGGGCTTTTTCGATCTCATCAAAGAGGACCACCGAGTAG
>DAHVFG010000062.1:0-15834 GCA_027317125.1 Chloroflexota bacterium
AAGATGCCCTATGGAGATAGCATTGCCCAAGTTGAAGTGTATTATGTGGGGCTTGACCAGTACGTGGTGCTACCTGACGGCAACAAAATCGTGCAAGTCGGTGAACGGCCCAGGCCCATGGGCGTTGCTGGCAAGGAGTACGACATGACGCCGCGGTACGATAAAGCACAGTTAGAGCAGATGGCACTCGCTTTCATCAAGGAGCATGCGCCGGAGGTTGATCTGTCCAAGCTGAAGGCTCAGTTCGGTAGCAAAGGCGCAGTCGAGGCCAACAACAAGGGAGGTACGCAAAACGCGGGTACACCTCAAGATACTAACTACTTCTTCCGATGGGAAGACCCTGCACCCAATCTTACCGGCGCACCTAGAGATGTGGCGTTCATACAAGTAGGTTTCAGCATAGGCGGCACCTTCCTGAGCTACAACAATACCCTTACCCGCTAAAGCGCCATACTCACAATACTGGCCTGCACAGTGGTTGTCGTGCCTAGGTGGAGTCTCGGTAGCTAGTCGGGCACGAGAAGAAAGCCATGAGTAACAGAAGAGCAACGGTCCGAACTCTCCTTCTCGTTTCCGTTTCCCATGTGCAAAGTTGACTAGAGGAATACCCTACGTAGTCTTCGCGCACTCATCTGTCTGCATACACCCCAAAAGGAGAAAATTGTGAAAACTCAAGTCAAGCACCTGGCACGAGGACTGCTCATTTTCGCTCTGGCTACAGCGCTTTTTGCAGCAGGCATCCACACAGCCATGGCTCTATCAGGATACTATCGCTATGCCAATGATGGAAGCTACTTTATGGCATACGGCCCATCTAATTACTGGCACATCACTAACAATGTGGGTTGGTGTGGCAGCAGCAACGACTCAAGTTGTAGCCCGTACAACATGCGCTGGACGTACACCAACGGCACGTATACAGCTAACTACGCCAAGTGGGACAACATTGACTCGGCGCAGTACGCCACCTTGAGCGTCTACATCCCGAATGTAAACGCAACCACTACCAACGCTCCCTACCTTGCCACCTACAACGGCGCGAGCAGCTACAGCTTCTATATCAACCAAAACATCTACTACAACCAGTGGATCACAGGTCCCTATCTCTATGATATCCGCAACGTCTACTTGGATGATAATACTGGAGAGAGTCCAGGTTCAACCAAAGTAGGCTTCGATGAAGTGAGGCTACTCTACTAGCCTATCTAGCGGCAGATGTATGCGAGCTTGGAGGATTGGGCTGCATATGACAGTGCGTCTTCGATAATGAATGTAGGAATGCCTGAGCCTGCGTCAGACAGAGGCATAGCAAACCAAGTCTATGGTCTAGGGTTCCACATTCTCCCCAGATAACAAAGCTTAACACACATTGATGGCAGCTTCTTTATCGGTATAAAGAGGCTGCCACTGCTATGAAACCGAGACCTGCCAGGCGCTACCAGGTACTACGCGAGTGCGGTACTTTGGTACGATGCGCCATGGTTCGATCTTAACACGGTCTTTATGTGCTCCTTGCTACACTCCTCACAAGTTGCCGCCATTATGCCGGCGGCAATCCGTCGCTTTCCACATACCATTAGACGGAAGGAGCGAGAAGGTGAAAAGCCATAAAGGTTATAGAGATTATCTGGTACGAGGCACGATTGCAGTAGCGTTAGTGCTCGGAGCAATGACGGGCAGCTTTGGATTGAGCTCCACTACGGACGTGGGCGTAGCTCAGGCTTCCACTGGCTTGCAGACGGCAATGTCAATGACATCGCCGAAGGCGTCACCGATGGCGGCACCAACACCGACGCCTTACGCTGGTACAGCATCCGGTGAGCTGACTGGCGAGGCTAAAGCACCGCAACCACCGCAGCACTGTATCACAAGCGGTATCGGCTCGGCTCAAGCCATTCAATGCTTCAATACGGAAGCCGAAGCACTGCGGGTCGCCTCAGGCGGGCGTATTCAACTCGAGCCGGGACAAACCGCGCGGTCATTGCCTTACGAAGAGGTGTTTGGCAGCAGCGCCAATCCTGACAACCCGAGCAGCATACAGGCGATCCTGTATGAGCATGCCAACTACGGTGGCGCAACGCTTACTATCTACAACAGCGGGTGCTACATCTGGAACAATATGCCGGGCGGTTGGAATGATGTGACCTCGTCCGTATGGAGTGGGCCATGTGGTGTCACCCTTTACGACTACCCGAACAACGACCTGTCGGGCAAATGGGCGTGCATAGGTCCTCCGGGTACTTCCTACGTGGGCGACGCCATGAATGATCGGGCATCCTCGTGGTCTATACCGTGATACGCTCGGGCAACCGGCGACAACTATGATTACTGCGATATTGAGATGACCGGGTATCTACTTTAGCCCGCTGGAAACACATTTTCGGCCACGTGCGATGTGGAGTGTGAGACAGGTGAGGGGGTAGGCATTGCGGCCTTTGCAAAGGAGTGTGGCTGGCGGAGACGATCGTGCGTTTCGTGGATGGGTGTGGTGGCTCCAACGGTGATGGGTGGTGACCAACGGGTTGGGGCGCCGTAGGGAAACGTGAGGTGCAGAAGCGGGCAGACGGGCAAAGGAAGGATATGGGGACGCTTGCTCAGGACCACATCACGAACTCCCAGGTGCCCAAAGGGCAGACATTGCCGGATATGGGTACCCTCTCCGAAGGAGAGCGAAACGAACTCTTTCGCCGGCGCGCCCTGCTTGGAGAGCTTGCGGACAAAGAGCGGGTAAGGAATGCCCTCCTAACGAGGCGTGCGCAAGAGGTAGGTGTGTCGCCACGAACCTTGCGTCGCTACCATACGAGCTTCCGGCGCGCTGGCCTGATGGGCCTTGCCCCCGGCATATCTGGCACATCCTCCCGCACCAGCCAAATCGGGGACAGCAGGAGCGACGGTAAGGGTGGCCAGGGTATGCAGGGTAGGGGTGGTGAGCACGGTGGACAAGGTGGACAGGGAAGAAAGGGCTCGCATTACGTCATCGCTCCTCACATGGTCGAGATTGTCCAGAGCCTACGTCTGACCCATCGAGATGCCTCAATACGCTACATCTACGAACTGGCTGCTCAACATGCATCCACAACAGGTGAACGGGCACCAAGTATGTTTCAGGTGCGCTCTATCTGTGCGCAGATCCCGGCGCCGGTGCGACTGCTGGCCGACGGGCGGGAGGGAGAGTTTCGCAACCGCTACCGCATCACGTACCCCATCCGCCACGATCCTCATCGCATCGTCTGGCAGATGGACCATAAGGCTCCTCTGCACATGTTGGTTCGGGACATGCGTGCTCCTTCCCACCGCACCGCCTCCGGAGTGGTTCGACCATTCCTGACGATGGTAGTTGACAGCGCATCTCGGCTGGTCATGACCGGCCTGTTCAGCTACGACGAACCCAACCGCTTCACGGTGGCGGCTGCTATCCGAGATGCGCTATTGATGAGTGAGCACAAACCATTTGGGGGAGTACCGGACGAGATATGGATCGACAACGGCAAAGACCTGGTTGCCCACCATGTGTACCAACTGGCCGAAGGGTTGGGCATCAAGCTGGTGCCCGGACCTCCACACGACCCGGAGATACGGGGCATTGTCGAGCGGCTGCACAGGACCCTGGACACAAGGCTTTGGTCTACGCTTCCTGGCTATGTGGGCTCCAATGTCGTGGAGCGCAACCCAAAGGCCAAAGCCGAGCTTACCATCTCCCAGCTCGACGAGCTCTTCCGAGCATTCATCGACCGCTACCATCACGAAGTGCACGAGGCCCACAGCGAGACTGGGCAGACACCACTGGAGTTCTGGCAGCACAATGCCACTCCAATCCCTGTGGATGAACCTCTCCTGCGCTTGCTGGACATGCTGCTCAAGGAGCCGGCCACCAGGCGGGTGCATAAGGATGGGATCAAGTATGCGGCAGAGCGTTACTGGCATCCGGAATTGTCGGTCCTCGTTGGCGAAGATGTGTTGGTGCGGGCTGCTCCCCATTACACAGCCCCCGATGAGATTGAGGTCTTCTTCGAGGGGAAGTGGCGCTGCACAGCCTTCGCACTCAGTTCCCCGCAAGGCCAGACCCTGGAGCGGCAGGTGATCGTTGAGGCACAACGCCGCCAACGCGCGCATGCTCGTAGCCGCATCAAGGCCGCGCACGAGATCCACGAGATGCTTCGGGCTCCACTCCAGACTGCTTCGCCCCCCAACCAACAAGGCAAAAAGAAACCAATTCATGCGTTAGACCTGCCGCTAACCCTTCAAACATCCCAAAGATCCCAAAGATCCCAAACGTCCCCGACGACTCACCAACCAGACCTATTCGATTTCCTCGTGGCCCATCAGGCCGAACAAACTGACCAGAACAATCCGAAAGGAAGACTCTAATGACCCCGCTAACCTCGATGATTCCGGAATACGCTGATGACCTCGATTTCGAGAACCGTCTACCCTTTGGCCAGGCGCCCATTATGACCAACAGCGTCAAGCGCTTCCATGCCTGTATGCAGTTCATCATGCAGTCGCGTGAGCAGACCGGGTATGCCACCATGGGCATCGTTACGGGCGATGCCGGACTTGGCAAGACCATCGCCATTCAGACCTACCTGCAAGACCTCAAGCCAAGAGCATACAGCGGCTTCCCCGCCTGTGTCGGCATTAAGGTCAGCCCACGCTCCACCGCTAAGGCTCTTGCCAAAACGCTGATTACAACTCTCAATGGTGAACGAGGTGGCTTTAACGTCTACGATATGGAAGGGATGGCTACGGAAGCCATCCGGCGCAACGATCTGGACCTGGTACTTGTGGATGAAGGAGACTGGCTCAATGTGGAGAGCTTCGAGCTATTGCGCCATATCTTTGACCGCACCGGCTGCCCCATCGTGGTTGTGGGACTGCCTCGCATCCTGCGAGTGATCAATCGCCACGAGAAGTTCGTTAGCCGCATCGGTCTCCATATGGAGTTCTTGCCGCTCACTCGGGAAGAGGTGGTGACTACGGTGCTTCCCGCCCTGACCCTTCCTCTGTGGCATTACGACGCCAACAACCCTACCGATCGAGACATGGGCGCTCAGTTGTGGCAGCGAGTATGCCCCTCCTTCCGTAAGTTGCGGGTGGTGCTGCAATACGCCAGTCAGATAGCAGGCGCACGGGGGATGGAGTTCATCACCGCGGAGATCCTGGCAGAAACGTTGCGGTTGATATTGATCCCCCAGGTACCTGTGCTGCGTCAAGGTCCGCAACGTCCACAAGGTACGCATACTCCGCCGAGTGTACAAAGTCAACAGCGTTCAACCTCGCACTCCTCTCCTTCCTCTTCTTCGTCATCTCCCCCTGCACCCTCTTTATCGCCCTCACCATTAGGAGAGTCAGCGAGGTCTTTCGAATTTGAGTCAGAGCAGAGGTCCCCTCGCGCGTAGAGTGAGAATGAACCCATTCAGTATTGTCGATGCCCCTGCCTGGCTCTCCCTCCCTGAAGTCTCGGAAGACCCTACCGAGTATCTTGAACAGCTTGCACGCCTTGCGCGTCTGGTGGATCGGTTACAAGAGGTAGCCCAATACGCGCCCAGATTGCACGAAACCCTCCCATGGCTCGCAGATTTGAGTGTCTGGGACTTGATCCTGCGGCTTGGAGCGGAAGGGCGCTTTCCGAAGCTTTCGGACGGTCGGGAATTTCGAGACCTCTCGGATCCGGATCTCTTCCCCAATGGACGTGGCAATGAACGTGAAACCGTTTCACCAAAACGATCAGGACCCTCAGGTCATTCAACAACAGCAGCTACCCTGCTTTCCTTTTTCGCCAGGGTAACTCAGCCTGTTGAACAGATGATCGAGTCTCTCTACGTCTCTCCCTTCCTCCGTGATCCAATTAGTGTCTGGGAGATCCTGCGCCGCATGGCGCGTGCTGCCGGAGCAAAGGCATTGCCCCAGGATGTGGTGATAGGAGTATGTGCGAGCCTCGTTCGCAGACGCGTTGACGAAATGGGTCGGGATAGGGCTCGCCCCCGCTTAGCCACCTGGAAGATCACCTGGCGTCCGATACCGCTGAAACTGCGATGGCCTCAACCACCCCGACCACTCCTATCATCCCAACTACTACAAGGGCTGCAACGGTCGCAACGGTCGCAACATCCAGGATTTGCTCAACAATCAAGTCGCCAACAGCAACAACAGCAATTACTGCGACGATCATGCGATCCTTCTGGGATCGAAGGGATCATCAAGTCATTCATAGTCGTCGTGACTGAGGAAACGGTCCTCAATAGAGCCGCTGGATATGAACCGAGCGGAAAGATACTGGCCTTTCGCTGCATCCACGGCAAACCTGGTTACCCTGGTAACCCAACTAGCGCAGGTAGCGCGGATGACCAGAGTAACACTGACAATAATGGTAACGCCGGTAAGCCTGGCACAATTCCTGACCCTCAAACCTTGAGTAAAGCCATCGAAACTGCGGTGAGGTTAGCGTTGTTTGATGCTCTCGTCTTCCCACTCACCTTCCGCGGGGAATTCAGGCGACATATTTCTCCACCAACCCTCTTACGTGTGCAGTCGCCCATGCGCAAAGCGATCCAACAGGCAGCCCACGTGTGGCGCATCAAGGTAGAGGAAATCGAGCAACACATCAAAGATAGCAAGGACAGCAAAGGCGGCAGACACTGCCAACGCTGTAGCGAGGGCAAAGACGGCAAAGACGGCCCGACCGCACCGCAACCATGCGATTGTGCACAGGGTAGAGAATGGGACTGGGGATGGGAGTGGGAGAAGGAGCTAACCAACCGGGTGCTTGATCCTGTCCACTACCTGCGTATTCTGGACAGAGCAGTTGAGAGGGCGTATGGCTATGCTCCCTTCCAAACCAAGCAGAAGGCACTGCATCAGTTGGGTTGGCGTTGGCGCATGTTTCCACAGGACGACCCTCTACTATACTATCCGGGCTTACGCGAAGTGATCCCATCCTTTCCGGCCACTGTAGGAGAAGACGGAACTGTGGAATGGAAGGGGTGGCATTATCGTGACCATGACGAAGACCTGCTCCGCTACTTCCCGAAAGCGCAAGTCACGATCAGGCCATCTCCACTGTCTGAGGCAGCGATCCTGGTGTATTGGAAGAGTGCCATTCTCTGCTATGCAGTCGCCGACGAACTACGGCACGATGATGGCAGCTATCGGCCCTACTGGTTTCCCTATCCTCGGCTCGGGGAGTGATCCTGAGCTATTCGCTGGCTCCTCACTGAAGGCTTCGCCATAGTTCTGTACAATTTCCCCTGTTCCCCTAACCTCGTTTCCTCATTTCACAATACGAGGTGGAAAAGGCGGCTCATCCTAGCCGCAGAATGATAGGTTACGTCTGTGCGCCTGTGCGCCTGTGCGCCTGTGCGCCTGCCCGCCTGCCCGCCTGCCCACCTTACATGCCTCTACATCTCTGAGGGGATCATAACGGTCAGCCGATTCAGGCTCACTTAGGGTTAAGTCAGAACCTGTAAGAGCCGAGTGCGAGCCGAGTGTACTCGTGCATGGGTAGTTCAAGACAGAAGATGGTTCACACATGAACCAGTGACAATTAAAACCGCAAATTAGGGACAGTCGAATTTGCACGCAGTGACAGCCGAAATTGCACGCGGGGACATTCCAAATTCGAAGTGACATGAGAGGTCACCCTAAACTCAAGATGTGGGTAATCACCAGAAAATTGCGTATTGACAATAGCGCGTAATCATAGTATGATGATTGTCCGGTTGGCTAATAAGCAATTGCAGACTCGCCTTATCTCCCGCTCCTTACTTGTTTTCTCTGCTTGCTCCAACCTGTGAGACTCAGCCTCAGATAAAGGAGATTCTACTATGCCCGTGCTTGTTGCGCCCGATGCCCCTTCATCAGCGCCTGCTGTCAATTTCCTCATCTCACCCCTCTACGAAATGTTCGTATCACTCGGCACCATGAGCCATGCCAGTGAGCGGCATGAGCAGTGGTCTGCTGAAGTAAAACGTGACCTCTCGCCCCAGATGCGAGAAGAAGCAGATTACTTCTACTCCCTTTTCGAGAACCGCCTGGTAGAACTGGCCGTTGACTATCCTGATCACTCTGACGTGGAAGGCTTTTTTCGCTATCTGGAGACTATGGCCGCGGAGGACTTCATCTTCTACGCAGCAGGCCGGGTAATGTCGCCCACCGACATAGCCAACATGGCATCTCACCCTCTGCGCCTGCTGGCTATGCTGATGAAATCTTACGGCGGTGAGCATCGAATCCACGACCAGGGCTGGAGGCAGGCCTTGCAGGTGCTTGCCACTGAAGCCGACACCACCCGCACACGCCTGCTGCGCCTGCTGAGAACTTACTGGCAGAACGTATTTCGTGATCAGGTCGGCAAGCTACGCCCACGCTGGGAGGAAAGTGTGCGAGAGCGCACCGTATCGCTCGGCCCTGACCGCCTTGCTGCCGTACAGGAACGCTTCCTCGCCAACCGCACCACGCCTGACGAATTCCCAGAGGGGTATCCTTTGGAGAAGGTGCTGCTGGTGCCTTCTCTCTTCCTGAGCATGTCCTCGATGATAATGTACGGCTACGGCCAGATGATCATCCTCTATGATGCGCTCACATCCGACGAGCATCGCAACGCCATGGCCCATGTGCAGCGTCGCATTGTGGGAGTAGCTCGCGCCCTGGAGGACCCTACTCGTATGACCATCCTGCGTGCTATCGCCAAGGACAAAGAGTATTATGGTTCGCGCCTGGCCGCCAAGTGTGGCATCACACCCTCCTCCATCTCGCGCCACATGCGAGTGTTACGCGACGCCGGCCTCATCAAAGAAATCAATCAGGACAATCGCGTGATGTACGAGCTACGCCGCGACACAATAGAGAAGTTCTGCGAGGACCTGCATGAGTACATGTAGCTGTAAAGAGTAATGGCGCAAAGGAAAGGGTCTGCTAGTTTGCGGGCCTTTTCCTTTGCGGTAACTGTTCAGGTGCGCCTGAAGAGGCAAGTTAGTCCAAGTCACTGAAGAGTGATGCCAATGGAGTAAGAGTGGCTAAAGCAGCACCTTACCTTGTAGGCACATTGTCTGCTGCCTTTGCCCCTTTACTATCTATTACTTCCACGAAATAGCCTATCTGCTACTGAGGCTCTTTTTAGAAAGCCATCAGAGGGCTGGCTCAACTCAAAGTTAAGCTACTACTGTTACCTGGGAATCTTCACCTATACTTCGATCGGATAGTAAACAAAGCCCAGCACACCCGGGCCTGTGTGCTTGCAGATTACCGGGCCTAGCTCGCTGCTGAACTCTTCTACTACATTCATCTTCTCGTGGACCATGCGGCTGAGGGTCTTTGCGTCCTCTTCGGCCTGGGCGTTGCCGACCGCTATCTGGCACGCTCTGCCGCCTAGCTGCTCGGCTCCTATCTCTACCAGGCGTTCCATAGCGCGGCGTCTGGTGCGTGCTTTTTCCAACGGCTCTAACGCGCCATCCTTCACCTCGATTATCGGCTTGATGTTGAGCATAGTGCCCATGAAAGCCTGCGCTCCGCCTATCCGCCCGCCCTTCTGCAAGTATTCCAGCGTATCTACCAGTAAGAGCACCTGCATCTTCGGCACCATCGACTGTATAAAGCTCACCACCTCATCGTGGCTCTTGCCCTCCTGAGCAGCACGCGCCCCGTCTATCACCATCAATCCTTCGCCCATGTAGGCTGATAGGCTGTCTACCACCGTTATCTTCTTCGCGCCGCTCGCACTAACACGCTCGGCGGCCTGCGTTGCCGCGCTATATGTGCCGCTCAACTTGGAGGATATATGCACAGAAATGATGCTATCTACGTCAGGGTCGTCCAACTCTTCTCTGTAAGTCTGCTCAAAGTCGCTCACCGCGGGCTGAGATGTGGTGGGGAGGGTTTTAGCTGATTTCAGCCGCGCAAGGAAGTCATCCTGGCTTATGTCTATGCCATCTCGGAACGCCTCGCTGCCAAAGATAACCTGCAAGGGCACCACGCTCACCTTGTACTTTTCTACCTGGTCGGCGGGCAATCCTGCGGTGCTGTCGGTGACAAAAGCTATTCTACCCATATTGTCTCCTCCTTGAGCCAATTGTGAGAACGAAGGGATGCTGTATGTGGGGCGCGACGCCTATTTAGCTTCCCGCTACGGTGTTTCCGCTATCTCCTGTAGCTCGCCTACCTCATCCATGTACTGCCAGCCGCTCATTTCGGGGGGCTCCAGGCCGGTCTGAGTTAGGATGGTTGATACTTGCGTCCGGTGCTCGGTTGAGTGGTTGATAGCCTGGGTCATAAGACCTGCGAGCTTGTATTGTATGCTCATTCGTGGCGGACGCTGCCGGACTATTGTGTCCGCACGTGCAGATAAAGCCAACTGTAGCAATTCTTCGCCTGCCCACCGCGCAGAATCTTTTAGCACCTCAAAACCTGGGAAGTGATCCCTTGGAGGCGGCCCACCTGGAAGCTTGCCGTTGACGCGATGCACATAGCTTACTTCTGAGCCTATTATGTGCAGCAGAGTATCGCGTATAGAGCCATAGGTGCCAACCGCTGTAGTATCAAGTTGCTCATCAGCTAACCCTTCGCAAAAGTCAAGTAACTTGAGGTTAGCCCAGACATTGTGGTGGAACAACTCGACCAGCACACTTGCATCACCTTGCTCAGGCTGTAACATAATTCTCCTCCTTAAGAAGAAACGCGTACACAATACTCACCACCCTTCACCTTCGCATCAGGATAAAGGTGAGGGCCAGGATAGCCAGGCCGCAAATCGCCAGCGCAAACGCTACACGGCGCAAGGTAGCAGCGTGGGCTACCGACCTGCCGTGTCGAGCGTGAGCCTCTATCCCTGAGACCAGGCGGTCACTATTTGCGGTATCAGGCGCTGCCAGTTTGACTACATGTTTGTACCACCATGCGCGAGAGCAGTAGGAGTATTCGCCGACCTCGCTCGCCCTGATAACGCGAGTTGGCGTACCCGCGACGGGCCGCCTCCCTCTGCCATCTCGGCTGCTAGGCTTCATTAGCCGCACCTGGGCCGGCCTCATCGTGAGTAGATTCCGTCTGGAGTGACAGGCCTGAAATGCCTGCCTTCGAGAGGGCTTCCGTAAGGCGGTGCTGCTGTATGGCGAAAGTGATGTCGCCCCTCGTGCGCTCTAAGACGCCGCGCACCAGGTCGGTTGTGCGTCGCAGGCCGTCAGTGATCGCGTCAGGGAAGTCCACAGTGACAAGTAGCGAGTATATATCTTCCATTATGTCGAGCACGCGCTCACACTTCTCGCTCTCGCCGTGACGGATGATGTCGAGCACATAGCGGCGCATCTCGCCCGCAGCCTCGCCCAGACCGTTCAGGTAAGCAGCAGGCTCGACCTGTAGCTCGTCTGCGCTGGGGATAGGCTTATCCGCGATAACCGCATAGGTAATATTGGCTTCAGCATACTCTTTCTGAGCGTCCTGAACATAACCTGCCCAGTAGATGCCTGGGTGAGAGGAGATGAGGTCGGTGCGAGTAGCGGTGACCATTTCGCCCGCCGCCCTGAGGAGTTCGAGAGCGTCCGGCAAGTCTCCACGGTGAGAAGCGCGAATAGAGTGCGCGCAGTTGCGTATAGTAGCCCTGCTGCTGGAAAGCGCACGCTCCCGCGCCGCATTCTTCACCTCAAGCTCTTTCACAAGCTCTTCACCAACAGACTGTATGCGGCTATCCCTCAATGCACACCCCCGACCTTTGGCCTAATTATGAATTGAGCTAACGTGAACTCATAATTCACAATTACTAATTCATAACTTAATTGTTCGACAGCCCTCCCGGTCCCATGGAAGGTCCGGGGCCGGGGCCTCGCAGGGCTGTTTCCCAGCGGATTTGCAGCACTCGCTCATGTCCTTCGCCCTGGGTGAAGCTCTGCCTCAGGCCGGTGGAGCGGCCTATGCTCTCGATGAGGCACACGTAGCGGAAAAGAGCGCCGGGGGCGGTGGGATCGGGGCGGTCGTTGTATATGGTGGCGTTGTAAAGCTGTAGCAAGCCCCATATCTGGCTCCATAGCTCGCCGCTGGCCTCAGTCACAGGCAGGCCGGTCTCGATAAGCTCTGCGCGCCCGACAGTATACATAGGCGAGTGGAAGCCTCCATTGAAAAGGTCAACGAGGCGAGCAATCTGCCCTTCATCTTCCGCGCTCATGTGCATGAGCAAAGCCTTGCGGGTGACCTCCCGCGATAGGGAGTCGGTCTGTTGCAGGTGGGCTATAACGAGAGGGTGTACATACTCGAAAAGGGTGCTTAGTAGCTCAGGAGATAGAGGCCGCGAGGCTCCGGCCTGAGCTTTGGCTTTCTGTGGGGCTTCTCCGGCGCTCGCTTCCGCCAGAAAGCCTAGCAGACCCTTTATCTCGCTCAGAGAGAGTGGCAACGGCTGGTCAGTCTCATCATGAGGTGCCAGTGGGTGCTTGCGAACTGCCTCTACACCGCCAAGCTCGGAGAGGGGGCCCATGACTATCTCGTCCGCGCCCAGCGCCAGGAGCGCGCCCGCCCCCTGCAAGCGCGTGCCGACTATCACGCCCAGGTGGTCGCAATATTCGCGGATGATGGTGAGCACTCGCCAGCAGACTTCGCTTACTCCTCCACGCGCCGATAGGAGGAGGTCTATCCTGTCGCGCTTGCCGAGCGCGTGCAGCTTGTCGTAAAGCTGAGGGATGCCGTCGTCGCCGATCATCGCGTTGTCGTGCAAGACATATGCGATCAGGGAGGAGTTGCGCGCCTTCTCTATGGTGGCTAGGAGGGCATTACGCTGGGCAACGGTGTCAAGCAAGGCTTCTATGCCTCGCCTGCTAGCTCGTCCGTTTTGCGACTCCGCAGGCTGCGGATCACAAACCAGACGATAAGCGCCACAATCATGAGGGCTATCGGTATGTCGAGAGGGCGTAGTGCTTCGCGTATATCACGTGGCGGCCAGGTTGCCCCCGCCCACGCCAGCCCTGCCGACCAGGGGAACGACCCGAGGAAGGTATAGAGTATGAACTTGCCGAAGTTCATGCGCGCCACACCGGCCGGGAAAGAGATGAATGTGCGAATAACAGGCAGCAAGCGAGAGAAGAAGGCGGTTGCTTCTCCATATTTCTCGAACCAGCGATCCGCCGTAGCAAGATGGCGCTTGTTGATGAGTATATATTTACCATATTTCTCGATGAGCGGCCTGCCGCCGAGGGCGCCGACCCAGTAGGCGATGGTAGAGCCTATGGTGCAGCCAAGCGCGCCGAAGATGCCCGCTTCAAGGATGCCCAGCCAGCCTGCGCCCGTTTGCCGGATAAGATAGTCACCCGCCAGCGGCATTATTACCTCGCTGGGCAGGGGTATGCTGGCGCTCTCTATAGTCATCATGACGACGACGCCGAACCAGCCTGCTGTATGGTAGAAACTCGCCAGAAAATCCCACAAGCTATTTTCCAGCCCGTTCAGGAAACCCAAAGCCACCTCCCGGATATATTCACCCTGACATGCCTACAATGATGCTGCTACATTACCCGATGCCTGCAAAGGGCGCACTGGCAAATATTATAACATATGGAAAGTCGAGGGCAAGGCTTTTTCCCCGCCCAAAGAAAGAGAAGACGTAGCCCCAAGCTACGTCTTCCCCCGATACTCTATTGGCCCGTATTGCTCACTCACGAGCTATCATTGCGAAGCTACATCAGGTTAGCGAGATGGCTTTGCGGTAGCGCAGCTCGGATAGAAGGTGTTGGTGTCTATCTTGGCGACCTGCCCTCTGGTGGCGGTGTTGCCCGGCCTGAAGTAGGGCAGGTTGCCCGGGGCCACGCAAGGCTCCTGGGGCACTGCACCACACGAATAGCCGCCCATGATACCCCGCGACGCCAACCTCTCGATGTAGATATAGAAAGGGCTATCGGACGCTACGTCCTGGAAGGTCTGGCTCACATGCGATTCCTCGAAGTTGGCCGCGTTGCTTATGATCTTGGAGATCTGTCCTCGTGTGGCGTTTGCATTCGGCCTGAAGTAAGGCCTGTTGGCCGGTGGGTTGCACGGCTCGCCTGCTCCGCCGCATGAGTAGCCGCCCATGATGCCGCGAGAGGTCATTCGCTCTATGTACAGATAGAAGGTGCTGCCCGGCGGCACATCCTCGAAGCTCTGGCCGGTGGGTGTGTCGTTGAAGTTGGCTGAGTTGCTCACTATCTTGGATAGCTGCCCTCTGGTGATGTTGTTATCAGGCCTGAAGTACGGATCGTTTGCTGAATTGCATGGCTCGCCTGCGGTGCCGCACTCATAGCCGCTCATGATGCCGCGACAGGCGAGACACTGCACATAAGAGTAGAAGGTGTTGCCGGAGGGCACATCCTCAAAGCTGATAGTGCAAGCTGTGGGCGTGGCTGTTGCCGTCGCCACCTGGGTAGGTGTCTCTGTTATCAGTTGAGTGGGGGTGACGCTGGGAATGGGGCCGGCCAAGGCCTGCCTGTCGGCGAAGATATCCAAACGGTTATCTGCGGGGCTGCCGTCCCAGTTACGACTATCGGGCCAGGCAGCAAGCACGTAATCAGGGCCGAAAACCAGGCCCGTGCGGAACCCGATGTCATCAACTGATTCCTGGTCAGGGTTGGAATCAGGGTTGCTCGACCTATCGCTGATCCTCTGGTTGGCGCTCCAGGTGGCGCCGCCATCGGTAGACCCGCTGTATTCTACATTGTATTGATAGCCACCGATACCGTAGCGGCGGTCAAACCAGCTAGCACCCAGCTCGCCATTGGAGGCAACCTGGATGATAGGCTGAAACTGGTCTAAGCCGTTGCCCATCAGGTCGTCATTCAGGCGTAGAGGTTGCGTCCAGGTGGCTCCCGCATCAGTGCTGCGGCTAAAGGCGATGTCGCTATGATGTACAGGAACCTGGTCGCCGCAGGTGTTGAGGGTCGCGTCCCACCGGCTATCATTCCACACTGCATATACGGTGTTGGAATTATCAGGTGCTATAGCGATCGAAGGGAAATGATCAACATGCAGCAAATTTAAAGTGCGCTGCGTGCAGTTGGCGCTGCCAACGAGTGTGAACTCGTGCCCCTCAGGGTCCGGCCTGCCAACTGGCACGATGGGCGCGCCGGAAATCACCTGGTCTGTATTCCAGGTAGCCCCACCATCGGTGCTCTTATCGAGATAAAGTCTGGGCTGATTAGCGATGGAGCCGTTATCCAGTTCCTCGAAGGCAATGTAAACATCACCGTTAGGAGCCACAACAGGCAGTGGATTATTGCTATATTCGTTGCCAGGGTCAGAGACCTGGATATCCGTGCTCCACGTGCGCCCGCCGTCGCGGGAGTAGCGCATCTGTATGCCATGATTAAAAGGCGCAATGTTATCTGAATAGAACCAGGACATATAAAGACTGCCCGCGTAAGTTCCCGTGGCGCGTGCATCTACCGCAAGGTTAGCCTGGGACCGCAATTCTGTGTTAGAACTAACTACAACAGGCAGAGGAGCGCTCCACGACACGCCATCAGTTGTCGTCAGAACAACATAGCCTGCTATAGCGTTGCCTATGACATGGGTTGAGTAGTAGCCGACACCTTGCCCGTCAAAAGCCACATTGACATTGCCATCGGGCACCAGATTTTGAGCGCCCCAGGGACCTGTGAAACGCCCACCCACCCAGCTGCGCCCGTTGTCAGTGCTGCTGGCATATCCAGTGCCTGTGCCGCTTGCCTCATCGCTATCGTATCCGGCGAGGACAAGGTTGGGGTTCAGAGGGTCTACTGCAAGGATAGGGTTAGTTTGCACTGCGGGTGTCGCAGATGGGCTGGGGTTCACCTGCCCATCTGCGCTCCAGGAAGGCGCTGCGCTCGCCGGCAATTGGCCTGCTTTAGCCACGGG
>DAHVFG010000063.1:0-15808 GCA_027317125.1 Chloroflexota bacterium
TGGGTTGTGGTAAGCAGCCCGCGTGGAGCCACCGAGGGGCGCGCGATGGTCACGCCCCGCCTACAGGTGCTCACAATAGCGGGCGAGCCGGTTCACCAGATTGGACTGCCTATACACTTCGGCTACAGTGGCGAGGTGACGGGCAGCGCGGCAAATGAGCTAATACCTATCGTGATGGACCCAAACGTCAGTATGCATGAAGGCAAGAGCCTGATGTGCCAGGTACGCAAGGGCAGGCTTACTCAGCATTCAGATAAGCCCTCGGTTGATGTGGCCCCGCGTGCCCGCAACGAGCCAATGCCCGACACGCCTCACCAGGCGCAGCCCGAAGGGAGATCAGCATGACCGGAGGTGTAGAGCCAGGTTTGATAGAGGGTATGAAGCGCGTCGAGCCTCCTCCTGCCCACGCACCTATGGGCTTCTTTACCGACTCTACCCTCTGTATAGGCTGCAAGGCATGTGAAGTAGCCTGTAAGCAATGGAATGGCCTCCCCGCCGATGGCATGGAGTGGAGCGGCCAGAGCTACGATAACACGAAGCAGTTGTCAGCAACCACATGGAGGCACGTTACCTTCACCGAACAGGCGCTCCCAAAGGGGGGAGTACGCTGGCTCTTCAACAGCGATGTTTGCAAGCACTGCACCACCGCGCCATGCCAGGAAGTTTGTCCCACAGGCGCGCTCATACGCAACGAGTTCGATGACGTGTACGTACAGCAAGATATTTGCAACGGCTGCGGCTACTGTGTGGCGGCCTGCCCCTTCGGTGTGCTTGGCAGGAGCGAGGCCGACGGCACGGCGCATAAATGCACCCTTTGCTACGACCGCCAGAAAGATGGTATCGAACCTGCCTGCGCCAAAGCCTGCCCTACCGATTCCATACTCTTTGGGCCTGTGGAAGATCTCCGCGCACGGGCACGCGAGCGTCTCGACAGGGTGCGGGCAAGCGGCCAGGAGCAGGCATATCTCTACGGGGTTGATGACGCCGGGGATTACAAGAGGCTGAATGCCTTCTTCCTGCTAACTGAGGAGCCTGCCGCCTACAACTTGCCCGAAGCGCCGCACCGTCCTATGACTACAATGAAGCAAAAATACCTGTGGAGCGCAGCTATAGGCGTTGGGCTAAGCCTGGCGACCGCGCTGATCCTGGGCAAAAACGCAAGATAAGGGGTGTCACGCCAATGGAGAGTGAAAGCGGGCCGCACGGCAAGAAAAGGAGCATTTCGGGCGGATTGCACCTGGGGGCGGCGCATCTCCGGGCGAGGGATGCCTATCGCAATGTGCCTATTCTTAAGCAACCCACCTGGAACCATGAAGTGGCGGCGTACTTCTTCTTCGGCGGGGTATCGGCGGGCGCTGCCCTCCTGGGGTCTATTGCCTCACTGGTTGATGGGAAAGGCTACAAGGACCTGGCACGGGTTGCCCATTATGTTTCTTTCGCCACCCTGCTGCCGTGCCCCTTTCTGCTTATAGATGATCTTGGCGTCCCACGCCGCTTTCACCACATGTTGCGCATTTTCAAGCCCTCTTCGCCAATGAACCTCGGCTCCTGGGCGCTCACCGCTCATGGCACGGGTGCGGCTGTCACGATACTCTGTATGCTGGCTCGCGACGGCAAATTGCCCATCTTCGGCGCGGTGCTGAGGCTCTTTCCTGAACGACTGCTTGCGGTGCTTGGCATACCGAGCGCCTTTACTCTCGCGGGTTATACAGGCGTCCTCCTGGGTACTACCAGCGTCCCAGTATGGTATTCCAGCCCCCTCCTCGGGGCGCTCTTTATGGCAAGCGCAGTGGGCACAGGCGTGGCTGCCGTCGAGCTGGCGACCACCATATCCGGCAAAGGCGCAGCCGACGGCAAAGCTCTCTCCTTAATCGAGCTTACCTGCGAAGCAGCAGAGATGACGCTGTTGGGCAGCTTTCTCGCCACTTCGGGAGCCGCTTCACCCCCTCTGCGTGAGGGTTGGATTGGTAAGCTGCTCCTCACATCTGTTGTATCTTCTCTTACTGCCCTCCTTGGCTCTGCAAGCGCCGCGCTGAGCAGTAGAGGGAGGCCTAAGGTAACAAGCGTTGGCGCTTCTATCGCCGCATTGGCTGGTGGCGCCATACTTCGGTGGGCGGTGGTGGGTGCAGGTAAAGCATCAGCGGCTGACCGCGAAGGCACTCTTGACTCGATGAGCCGATCATCGGGCTCGCCCGGCTGGGGGGTTGGTGCTGCTTGATTTCTGTGGGTTAGTTATAGCTCAAGGGATATGTAGCACGATTGCTGGCAGACGTTGCACGCCCAATCTGCGCCTGTAGATGCGGCGGTACATATTATGCTGACTCAACTATGGAGCGAAACGTCAGATGTTTTCTCGCTCGATCGAAGCGGCAACCATATCAATCAGGAGGACGATAAGATGGCTTTTCAAGTACCGGCTCTACCATATGATTACAACGCCCTGGAGCCATATATAGATGAAGAGACTATGCACCTGCACCACGACAAGCACCATGCGGCCTATGTAAATAACCTCAATGCTGCCCTGGAAAAGTACCCACAGTTGCAGAGTAAAAGCGCCGAAGATTTGCTCAAGGATCTGAACAGCGTCCCCGAGGATATACGCACAGCAGTACGCAACAACGGCGGCGGGCACGTCAACCATTCGATGTTCTGGCAAATCATGGGGCCTGGCGGCGGCGGAGAGCCTACAGGCGCTATTGCCAGCGCGATCACCCAGGCATTCGGCAGCTTCCAGGCACTGCAACAGCAGTTCAACGATGCCGGAGCAAAACGCTTCGGCAGCGGCTGGGCATGGCTTGTGCGCGGCAGCGACGGCACGTTACAGGTTGTCTCAACCGCCAACCAGGATAGCCCACTCTCCGATGGTCAGTACCCGCTTCTGGGCAACGACGTGTGGGAGCACGCTTACTACCTGAAATATCAGAACCGCCGACCTGAATACCTCAGCGCCTGGTGGAATGTTGTTAATTGGGCTGAGATAAACAGGAGGTTCGAGCAGTCGGGCAGGTAGAGGCCACGAAGCAGTGAGGAATGAGGAGTGAGATGCTCTTCTCACTCCTCATTCCTCACTGCTTGTAATTGCCTGGCTTTCTCACCTGAGCGCGGTAGACAGAGTAACCTGCTGCTTCACCTACTTTTTCGAGGAGATATTGGGAGCGCAGCCAGAGCCAGCGCGCCCCAACAGGAGTGTTCGCCCACTGGCGTGCAAGGCTTGCTTCGGGAACCACGACTATCCTGTTGGGGGAATCAGCGAGAAAGGTTGCGATAGCCTCTTTATCATTGTCGTATATATCAATTACAGGCCACCGGGTGTAGTGGTAAAGCGCTGCGCTCAAGCCAAATGCCACGATGCGAGGCTGCCGGTCTCCTGACGACGCCTGACGTACAAGCTCTACTGTGTTAAGTTCTCCTGCCTTTGCTGTGGCTTGTGCCACGACAAGTGAGCGAGATGATGACCCCCCTTGTACCAGTCCGGCGCTAAATAATAACGCCACAAGCACCGCGGGAAGCGGCCTGACAGGGCATCTCTGTGCGCGGAACTTACCCCTCCGTAAGCCGTAGCATAAGCACACCACGCCCATCCCCACGAGCAAAGCTAACGGTGTCAAGTAGAAAAGGACGAACCGTTGGGCCTGATAAGCCGTACCGCTGAAGAAAATGACGGGCAAAAGCCACCAGGAGAACAGGAGTGCGATCACCTCAGTGCAAGCCTGTCTCAGCAAGTACCACGCGCCAACCAACAGAAGAGGCAAATAAAAAGGGGAGAGAAAGCCTGATCCCGCGTTCCAGAGAGGCTGAAGCGCGTAGAAGGCAATCATCGGCTGGTCGAACACTATTATGCCGTCTGCGCCTGTTTGCAGACGGTTTCTCCAGAAGTTCGCAACGTCCCAGCCGGATAGTGGGTTGGCGTATCCCACATTAACGCCCTGCCACATGAGGTAGTACAACTGAGGTGCGAGCGCCACGCAGAAGCCCAGCGCCGCCAGGAGCACAGGTGTCGTGAGATGTTGCGGCTTCTGCAAATTACGTTGATCGCGCACCCAGAAAAGTGCGTAGAGGAGAATAGGCAAGGCGAGCAGTATAGAAGCGTAGCGCAGCAGCACAGCCATTCCGAGCGCGAAGCCCCCAAGCAATATCCAGCGCCATCTCGACTTCGGCACCGTGCCTCGATTGGGCGGCGGTAAAGTATGCACAAGGGCGAGGGCGGAGAGAAGGCTCCAGAAGAGGGAGGGCACATCTGACATGAGCGCCAGCGAAGTCTGGCCGAAGACCCCTGCGAAGAGCACCACCAGGCCAGAGACAAGCCCGGCCAACGCCTTTTGAGCGGAGTTCACCAGAGGCAGCACCTTCATGGCGAGGAGAAATACCAGCACAGGCACAGTATCCGCCATCATAACGGTGATGAACCGCCCACCCGCAGGAATTTCCCCGCTCAGCAGGAAACCTGCTATCACCTGCAAGTGGTACCCGACGGGCCAGTGATAAAGCCCAAGGCCCGCAAAGGGCCATTGAGGGACCGATGCGCCGCTCATTTTGTGCCAGATCTCCAACGCCTGGTAATAATAGGCGTAGCTGTCCTGTCCATAAAGGCCGTCGAAGGGAAACCGGACCAGCAGATAGGCAAACCACAGGGTGGATGCTAACAGGAGTAGAAGCGCCGGATATACAGTAGTGGCGCTGAACGCGGTCATTCGTGCAATGCGCCTGAGAAGAGAAGTGGTAAGTCCGGCATTGGTGCTCATGGCGTCGTGGCGTCTGCTTTGCGGGACCCGCCAGGCGCTGCATCAAATAGATAAAGGTCGGCAAGTGGGTAGCTACTGTGCTCAAGAATGGGGTATTCATCTTCTATCCGGCTGATCAGCCTCCCACCCGGATCAACAAATGGGAGATAAAGGAGCCAGATGCGACTGTTGCCCGCCGTTTGCCGTTGCAGCGCCCCTTCTTGTGATGTAACCCAGTCGGGCTGCTTTGGGGGCAAGAGCGGATAGCCATCTCGCACGTCCCAACTCTGAGGCAAAGCGGCGGCTGGCCCGTCATAGTACTGGGCGACGAACCAGACCAACATCGGCTGATTGGCAAGCACGATGTCACCCTTCTGTACCTTTGCTGTTAGCTCCGCCCCGATTTCGCGAAGCCCATCACGCCCATGCACAGGATTCAAGTAGAACTGGCGCAGGCCTGCCAGCTCAATTATGAGCCATACTACCACGCCGCCCAAAGGGAGCAGTGCACCCCATCTTTGCCTGTAATTCAACCAATGTGGCGCATAAGTCCTGGCTACGATGCCAGGGGAACGCACCACGGAGGCTAAGACCACAAGGGCTGAAGGTAGAATCAAAGCCAGGAAGCGCGGTTGGTATAGCCACTCACCTGTGAAAGCAGAAAAGCCAATTACAAAGACAATAAAGCCGCCCGTTACCCAGGCCAGCAGTGCGAGGACCGCACGCTCTACACCTGAGGCGCGGATCAGGCTGATAGCCGAGAGGAGCAGCGCCACAACCATAGCGCCAACGAGAATCCAGGTGGGCCACTGGCGGGACGCGCTTGCAGATACAAGCAAGTTGAGGGAGGCATCATAAAGCTCCGCAAAGCCCGCACGATACTGTAGCTGCGCCAATTCACCCCAGCGCTCAACAAGACGAACGCTGATGGCGATTGTCCACGGTAGCCAAAGGAGGTAGATCAAAGCGTTTGCCTTAAGCCATCTTCTAATGAGGCCCCATGCGCTGGGCCCAGAATGCCTGCTCCTGATGATGAACAGACCGCCAATTAAGAGTAATGCGAGAAATAGAGCGCCCATGTAGTGGGTGTATAGCAGGAGCGTACCGGTTAATACGTAGAGGGATGCACCCCGGCCCACCCGAATGAGAGGTAACGCGCAGGCCAGAAGGAGGGTCGTCAGCAGCATAGTGAGAGCATACATGGTAGCTTCCTCTCCCACTTCGACAGCAAGCGGAGCAACAGCCATCAGCAGAGATGCGATCAGACCAATCGCGACCCCTGCTACCCTGCTGCCGAGCAGGAAAATGGCGGGTATCGCGAGCGCAGAGGGTATAACAGAGAAGAGACGGACCACTACGTCGCTATGCCCAAAGAGGAGGATCCACCAGTACAAGCCGAGCCAGTAAATCGGGGCAGAGGGGGGTTGCGCCCATGCCACGTGTAGAACCTCGAGCGCCGAGGGCAGCCGCGCGGCATATACCCGCACCGCCTCGTCCCCCCATAGCCCGCGACTGTCAATCGAGATGAGCCGTAGTAGAGTTCCGAGGAGGGCAGTCAGCGATAGGACTATGCCAATCGGCACGCGGTGTGAGCGAGTAGACAGAGAGCACCTCCACCAGAATATCTCGCCGGGCCACTTCTTGTACATTCCAACCGCACCTTCTCAACAGGGTCAGTATAGTCGATAGATCAGCCGCATCACCTAGCACGATAAGTATATGGCCACACGCAGAGAGATAGTCATGTGACTCGATAGCGAAGCGCTCAAGCCACTCAAAGTGTAGCCCACACTTGTAGGCATAGTCCGCCACATTCTCCGGTACTCCACGAAAATAGGGGGGGTTACAAAGAATGACGTCGAAGCGCTCGCCTTGTACAGCGTTAAAGAGATCGCCCACACGAGCCTCAACCCGATGAGCAAGGTTATACCGCGCCGCATTGCGAAGAGCACATTGCACCGCTACCGGGTTTATATCCACCGCCACAACCCTGTGAGCACCTGATCGCGCCGCAGCTATCGCCAGAATGCCACTGCCCGTACCCATATCAAGAACACCCAATCCCCCCGGTAGGAGATGGCATCTCCCTATATACGATGCAAAGAAAGCGCTGGTAAAGTGCACCGCCGGATCAAAGACGCCCCTCGAAACAAGCAGCTGTAGGCCACGGATACGGACCAAGTGAGCAGGCTGCGCTCCTGGAGCGAAACGCCTGTAGCGCCAGGTGAGGCCCTTCTTCGCCATTTTGCCCGCTATGCGCCGCCACACCGCGCGCCGATTACCTCGCCTGCCTGCCGTCCACGAGCTCAATGGTGTGACCTGCGGTGAGCTGATAGTGCATGGGGCATCGCGGGTCGTCGTGGCTATTGCTCGCCAACGCTGAGTGGTAAAGCGACTCATCTAAGCCATAACCTGCTGTGGCGCAGGAGCGGACTCCTGCATAGCGCCCCACAGCCAGTAAACGCCAAGCATGATCGTCTCGGCCACGATGTTGGCCAGGGCTGCTCCCTCGATGCCCCAACCGGAAATCGCAGGGTAGCCCAGCACTACTCGCGCTACCAAGTTCAATGCGAGCGCTCGATTTGCCACAACTTCGCGGTTGGTTGCGTAAAGGTGAACAGTGGTGATTCTATTTAGAAGCAAAGGAAGCAGCAGTAGCGATAACAGCCTCAAGGGACCGGCCGCCGCAGCATAGGCAGCGCCAAAGCTTAATCTCACCAGCGCCTCAGCCAGCAAAAGGCCACAAGCCGCCAGCGCCAACGCCACTATTGTCATAGCGCGCAACGCACTGCTGTAAGACTGTTCCGAGCTACCCTGTGATCCGCCTGAGCCACGTGCGAACGCGGGCAACAGCGCGGCCAGGAATGAGTTGGGAGCCAAAGCCATCAGCTCTAGGAGTCGAGCCGCCACAGAGTAGACGCCGGCTGCCGCCGCCCCACGAAGAGCCTCGATCATGAGCAGGTCAACTCTGATAGCAAGCGCGCCCAAAACGCCGCCAAGGGCGAAGGGGAATGAGCGTAACACCAGCGTGTATGCTGAAGCTAGCAGAGGCCCAGGTGGCCGCTGCGCTCTCTCTGAGCGAGGAGCCGGCGCGTTCTGCGCCGTGCTTGCGGGAGTCAGGCCTCTGTGAAAGAAGATGATGCCAAGAGCTAGCTCGAATAGCTGCACTACGACAAACCATGCAATGAGGAGGGACACCGACTTGAAAGCGGCCAACAGAACCAGCACACCTGCCAGTTGCAGCGAAAGCCCTGCAATATTAATGATCAGGACACACTGCATCCTCCCCAAGGCGCGAAACAACGCGCTAAACGAGGCGTTGGCGGCGTTTAATGTGATCAACACCGCAAGCAATTGTAAAGCAGGAAGAACTGCTGTAGCCGGAGCCAGCAGAATAGCAAGAGGAGAAAACGCCAGGAGCAACCACAGGGTAACACCCAGCGCGCACTTGGCAACCAATGAACTCACGAGCAGGTTGACGCTGCGAGCAGGCCGGCGGGCGATTTCACGCGTGAGGGTCGTCTCCATACCCGCCTCTACAACAGTGCCAAAGGCGAATACCAGCGCCATTATCGTCGCATACTGCCCGAAAGCCTGCACTCCGAGGAGCCGCCCAATTGCCACGGAAGTCAAAAATGCCAGCCCCTGACCGAAGCCGTTGGACAACAGGAGAAGAGAGCCATTTTTCATGAAGGCCAGATTCATAATTCCACTCCAACCTCAGGCACGATAAAACTCCATGTGCTCTCGGAAGAAACACTGTTTATATGCTCGTCACTCCTTACAAGTTCCAGCATATAGTGGTCGCCCAGGCCCCAGAAGGGCCATATTGACGCGGTCTTATCCTCGATCCTCTCCAAGAACGTAAAGAGGCGTGGGTGTCGTGCGACCAGCGCGCCCAGGTACTGCGGTGGCAGAAGCCAGGGCAGCGCCTGCTTCCTCACAACGCGAAAGTAAGGGTAAAATGCTTCTTCGACAGCAGCCATGCGCCAGTAAAAGAGATCCACCTGCTCGTCAGGCCATTCAGCACGCACCGTCGCACGCGCCGTACCATGCCAACGCCTGAAGGCCAGACAGGGCTTCCCCGCCCGCAAATACCACGCACTCTCCCAAAGGCAGTATGGGTTAAGGAGCGAAAGCAGAACGCGCCCGCCTGGCCGTACAAGGTGAGCAAGAGCACCGGCAATCGGCTTTAGAGAAGGCTCACAGTTCAGAGGCCCAAGATTCGAATAAGCGCCGTCGAAGGATCCCCCGCCGAACTCCGTAGCCAATTCACCGAGCGATCCGGCAGGAAGCACACGGGTAGCAATCCCTCCTTGCATGTAAGGCAGGGCAGCAGCTTTCTGCTCAACGATCCTGATCATGTCAGGTGCCACGTCGGTGGCGAAAACCTGTACTCCGCGCGCAGTCAGGTGGAGAGCCTCAGTGCCGGTACCACAGCCGATCTCCAGCAGACGGTCACCTTCGATGAATGTCTCGTCAAGCGCGGCTAGAGTGCGTTTGCGCGTCCATCGCGCCACAGGATTGGCGTTCATGTCGGCGTCGTAATGAGGGGCCGACTTGCTGAAGGCGCGCGCTGCGACTGCGTGGTAAGCGGCCATATCCACGTGCCGGAAGGCGCATTCTTTGTTTGGGGTAGCCTCTTCCAAAATCTTCAACTAACTTCAAGCCCCCGGCAGCTTATACCTCGCTGAATGCCCCAGATAGATGAGATAACAAATCCTACAAGTTCCTACAAGTACATTACGAGAGAGGTTTCACACCTCAAGACGAGCCGGACAAAGGATTTCGCAGCCCCGCGTTTTGGCGAAAAGCCGAATAGGTCAGGCGTGGCAACCCTCTTATTTTGACATAAGTACAAATTGCCTATTGCAAAATATAGGATGTTATGTTAAGATGCAAAGCTAGGACCTATTTTTCTGCTCCGCTTTGTGCGTGAGACACACAGAGACCCTACCTTTCTCAGCCGGAGGGCCAGATGCTGCCTATACGCTACCCCATCCTAGCGCGCGCCGCACGTATAATATTGCTGGTGACGCTCCTTGCAGGGCTCGGTGTCAACGTTTCGCCCCGCTTTTCCCCCTCACAACAATTCACAACTATACAAGTCGCAGGCATGAGCAATCTGCCTGCTCTTCAGGCTGCCAGGCTGCCAGGCTCCGCTGCCGGCGTTGAAGGGTGGGTTACAGATCAGGATACGGGGGCAGCAGTGGCGGGAGCCGAAATAAAGCTCAACGACGCGTTGCAGACGCGCGCAAACGCAGAGGGTTACTTCTCCTTCGCCGCGCCTGAAGTGACACAGGATATTCTCGGGGGTGCTGCCAGCACGAGGGTAGAGCTTTCGGTGAGCGATACAGGCCATGCACCGTGGAGTATACAGGAGGTCGCGCTCTATAAAGGTGATACGCTCAGGCTTTATCCCAGGCTCGCGCCGAAAGAGAAGGCACCAACCAGGATAATATCTGCGCTGGCGCGCGCCCGCGCCCAAACAGCCACCTGGAAAGCCGGCAGCAACGCAGTGAACGGCCGCACCCAGGAGCAGTTTGCATACGCAGCCAACTCCATGTCAGCCCCACCCACACCTCCTGCCCAAATCCGGGTCTATCGGACTGCCAGCAACACTGTGGAGGTGGTTCCTTTCCGCGATTATCTAAAGCGCACCCTTCCTAACGAGTGGATACCCACCTGGGGCGCCGACTCTCTGAAGGCAGGCGCAATGGCAGTCAAAAGCTACGCCTGGTTCTGGATAAACCAGGGCGGGAAGCAGGCCGCCCTCGGAGCCGATCTCAAGGACAACACCGACGACCAGGTTTACGACCCGAACGTCAGCTATGCCAGCACCGATGCCGCGGTTGATGCCACTTTCAATTACACGCTCACACAAAATGGAGCGATCTTCCAGACGCAATACTGCGCCGGAGAGTACAACGGCGATCCTACGGGCGTCTGTCCATGGTCTGGCTCTTACATGACGCAGTGGGGTTCGGCCTATTACGCCGATCAGGGCAAATCATGGGGTTGGATCCTGCAATTCTATTATCCAGGAGCGGCGATCACACCACAGCCTCCGGGGGGCGGCTACGACGGAGAGCCTGTGCCCACCTCGGTCACGGCACCAACAAGAGTTGCGGCCCCACCATCTAACATATATACAGTCGGCCAGGGATCCGCAGTACCTCAGGTCTTTCAGGAGGCCTATGCCCGTAATGGCGGGGCGCAGACGCTGGGCAGAGCTGTTGGTCCCGTACGGTGGTGGCTGCCCTATGTCTCGGAAAACAATGTTGTAGCCCAGCCTTTCAGCGGCGCTAACGGTCGCGGCAACGTCTGGCTCGTCTACGATCTGCTAAAAAGCACTCTCTACCCAGGGATGAAAGCTTATATGCTCTCGGCAGATATCGGCGCTGCTTACGCCACCCACACTCCAGCCGGGCCGGAATGGGTCGGCGCTCCTACCTCCGATCCGTACAAGGCGGGACCAGAGATGGGCGGCCTGCTCAGCCAGGGCTTCACCAGAGGCACGCTGGCTGTGGCGGCAAAGGGCACCACTGTCGATTTCACAGCCTGGCCTGAGAAGTACGTAGGCTGGAAAGCGGAATACTTTGGCGGGCAAGTTACCGGTGCAACACCTCTTCGGGACATTCCCGCGCAACCCGCTCTCGTGCGTGACGTGCCTGCGCCGGAGATGAACTGGGGCACCGCTGTGCAAACGCCCCAGGGCCTGGGCCTCGGAACAGAGGGGTGGACGGCACAGTTCACCCGCGATTACCGGCTTGACGCCGGTTCATATGACCTGGTTATAAGCGCAGACAGCAGTGTGCGCCTCTGGGTGGACAATCTGCTGGCGGTGAATGGCTGGCAGTGGAGCGGACCTAACAGCGTGACTTATAATACGGACTTCGACGGTGGTGCACACACCATCAGAATACAATATTACAGCCAAGGCGCGGGAGCGCAGCTAGCCTTCAAAGTCACCCCGAAGAATAGCGCGCCACCCACTGAAGTACTCCCCGCACAGCCCACGCAAGCTGCCGCGCCACCGCAAGGGCAAACGACCGCCTCGGCACGTGTCACCGTCCAGTGGCTCGGACGGCAGTCGCCGCCAAGCGACAGTTGGGTGCAGCCGTTGACGCTCTATCTATCAACACCGGGAGACCCAACTATCAAAACCACCGTCCAGGGGCAGACTGACCGCAATGGAGTGGCCTTCTACCAGAACTTACCCGTTGGCACCTTTGACGTGCATGTGAAAGGACTACACAGCATACAGTCCGCACGTGCCAACATTACCCTCGCGGCGAACTCCACTGCGGACATCGATATGAAGACGCAAGTGGACGGCGACGTAGACGGCGATAACTGTGTGGGCGTGAGCGACTTTGCCGTCGTACAGAGCATGCTCGGCGCTTCGAGCGCCACTCCTGGCTTCAATCCGGCTGCTGACCTCAACAACGACGGCGTGGTCACGATGAGCGACATCAGCTTACTGAGGTCGGGCTTCGATATGTGCGGAGACATCTCGGCAGACAACCAGTTCCAGGCGTTGAGTAGCAACGCAGCTCCCACTCTTGCCCAAACCCTCTCTCCCTGGACCAGCCCCGAAAGCCTACAACACAATTTGTCACTGACTTTGCTCCCGGCGAGCGCGAGCGTGCAGGTAGGCCAGGTGCTCGATGTAATGGTCGTGGCTGAGGCAGGTACACAACCGATAGACGGCGTATCGTTCGTGCTCAACTTTGATCCCAAGAGCCTCGCGGCTGTGAATAGCAGTGGCGCGGGGACGCAGAACGTCGAACCAGGGTTGGCGCTCCCCGCTATAATGGGCAACTGGATAGACGCCAAAGGCGGGGCGATTGGCTACGCCGCAGGTGTACTCCAGGGAGATCTACCGCAGGGCCGGATAATCGTCGCTCGTCTATACTTCCGCGTAATTGCCGCCGACCCCTCAGGCGAAACCCAGATCACATTCGGGCCAGCGCCTTCACCGCTAACAGAGATAACAAACGGTGGAGTAAACTTGCTGAGCAAGGCGACGGGCGCCAGTGTGACAATTCTACCGTAGAGACCTTTCCAGATGCGGCAGGCGCGCCTACCTCCCAGGTTGGCCGATCTGACCATATCGCCAGTCGAAGTAGTGGCGGCCTACATTGCCCATTTCTACCTGCACACCTGCTGGATTATCCGCCACATAGGTGAGCACCCTGCGCTGGAATGCCTGTAGCATCACCCATTTGGACACACCGGCGATCTTCACATTTGTCCAGTAGGGTTCGGTGATGGGGAAGCCCAGGTCGGTTTGCCAACTGACTATCTTCCCGTCCGAATAGCTCATTGAAGGCCCATTGTATATTGGCCCTGACGAGTTCATGAAGTTCCAGAAGAGATCAGGGATATTGTGCCCGATGGTTGGCTCGTATTTTGCCAGCTTGATTGTGCCTGCCCGTGTCGGGTCATCGAGCACTTGCCCGCTTCTATTGAGTACAGCGGTAACTCCCTGCCCGGTGCGGTCGGAGGCACGCTTGTCGTTATTGAGCGAAGCGACGGCAGCCAGTGTGCTGTAGGTAAGAGCATCAGGGCTGTTGTTGTCGCCCGCCACAGGTGCCTGGGAAGGGGGGCGCGCGGCCTCGAACTGAGCGTCGCCCGTCTGGATACGCCCACTTATAAGCTCGACGACCAGCAGGCCGTTAGTCACGAAAGAAGGGCTGGCCCGGTTGCCCGCAGGGTTATTGATCTCCATGCGCGCTTTGTCGAAGTACTGCACCGCGCGTGTGCCGTTTACGCCCTGCGCGTACGGCTCGTTGGCCGTTGCGAAGCTCACAGGCCCCCACAGCCAGGCGCGGGAAGCCTTCCCAACAAGCACCGGCCTGTCTGCACGCTCCCATGTCCGGAGAAAAGCTTCGTCCTCGAACCCTGTAAGCGGCTGAGGGGATGCGACGGCCACCGGGGTGGGCTTGCCGCTTGTGGGTGGCGCGGTGAGAACCGCAGGACCCGTCTTGCTGTCGAAGGAAGAGAAGTATATATCCTGGTCGCCACCGCGCGTATCCGGCCATGCAGCATAAACTCTACTCCCATCGGCGGACGTATCCAGAGAGATATAGTCGCCGATGATCGTGCCCTGGAAGCCGACTGCGGGGTCACTGAGCGTGCCACTCAGCCTCACATCCCTGGCGAATGTCTTGCCACCGTCGGTGGAGCGAGTATAGTAGGGCGCATACTTCTTGTTGTTAGGGTCATCACGCCTGTCGAGCCAGAGTAGATGCAAGGTGCCATCGGAACCAACGGTGAGCGTTGGGAAGAACTGATCGTGGCGAGGGCTTGCGGGGTCATCGTTGACACGTACAGGGTTGTTCCAGCTTCGCCCACCATCTGTGGAAGCGGTTAGTTTCACATCAGCATCACCTGTGCTGTAATCATTCCAGGTGACATAGAGAGATCCGCTGCGGGGGTCCACGGCCAGGGCAGGCAGCACAAACAGGCGGAAATCGCTGCCCGGAAGCTGGGCGGGGGGCCGAGATACAGTAGCTACACGCGCCACCTGCGGGAAAGTTTGCCCACCATCTGTCGATTTCGCGAGATAAAGCGCATCGCTATTGGGAGCGGGAGCCTCCCGCCCGGTCTGCGCTTGAGATGAAGCATCGCCTGCTGCCCTGTCATCCAGGTCGCTGGCCCCAACCCCACTGTAGTAGAGCACATATAACTCGCCGTTTGGCCCCACCGCAGGAAACGAACCCTGGGTGTTGCCTTGCTCTTGAAGGCTCACCATCTTGAGCGACGAGAAGGACTTGCCGCCGTCCGTAGAACGCGAAGTCACGATGTCGCCCCGATCCCTGGTTGGGCTGAGGGTTGTAAAGAGCGTCCAGGTTAGATAGACATTTCCTCTGGTTGATGGGTTGTTGCTCCTGTCTACGGTCAGCCACTCTTTATCATTGAAGAGCTTGTCGCTGTTTGAAGAAACCAGAACCGGCTTGCTCCAGGTGGACCCTTTGTCCTGCGAGCGGCTCACAAAGACGCCGCCCACCGTCAGATCGTTCTGGTTGTATCCGAGCACAACCAGGTAAGCGGTACCCGAAGCATCAAAGCCAAGCACAGGGTCGCTCTGGTTCGGAAGCTCGGACGAAATATCCATGTGCCCATCGGCCCAGGTGCGCCCGCCATCGCTCGAACGGTAGTACCAAACTTGCTTTGGGCCAGTTCTCCAGTCCTTAGCGGCAGATAGAACATTGTTGGGGTTGGTTGGGTCTACTGCCAGAGCAGGCTCTTGCTGATCAGCGATGGTGCTCTGATTAGCGCGCACTTCGCTGACATCGCCGGGTGCTTGCAAATAGCGGCCAGCCACGTTGCCGAATCCTACCAGCGCAAGCCAAATCAGCAGGAAAGCGCCAAGCGCCAAAAGCATGGCCAGGGGGCCGCGAAGAGTACCACTCTTCCTGGTCGAGGGTGTGCGATATAGATCGGTCATCAGTTGTTCCTTGGGCAGGTTGGGGAATACAGGCGGTCGTTCCTTCTAAGTGTAGAAGAGACGCATCTTTTGTGTCAAGCCTCATCGGGAGAAAACGCGGGCTCAGGGTGAACTGTCACACGGTAGATGCCGGGCACCGCTGTTCTCACCGCTTTCTCCACCTCAGCTGTACGGGCGTGCGCCACCGAAATGGGCAGGTTGGAGGGCATATAACAGTGCAGCGTCACCACGTACCCCTCGTCCGACCACAGCACCTCTATGTCATGAACGCCGCGCCCAGCCTGCCCACGTGCGGCGGTAGCCACCTGCCGCCTGATCTCCTCTTTCCTGCTGTATTCAGCAACTTTGTGAACTTCCTCGTGGCGCGGCTCAATATGTACCTGAACGTCGTGAACACCGACTATGTCGCGGCGCAGCTCAGCCTCAAGGTGATCGGCCTCCTGGTGCGCTGAGAGTAACGTCATCGTGGAGGGCACCTCCATGTGCATATCCAGCCGGAGGCCGCAGGGCGTCGCAAAGGCGCGCACATGATGTACTCCCAGGCCGAGGCGCGCCGCTGTCACAATGACCGCCTCCACGGCACTCTCGCTCTCAGGCGCGATAGGTATCGTATGGACCACTACGTCAG
>DAHVFG010000064.1:0-15743 GCA_027317125.1 Chloroflexota bacterium
GCTTACTCCTGGGAGTTTATAAACATCCCCCTTTTTGCGTGATGTGTGATAACTCTTGGAAAACTATTGTGCCCAGCTGTACTCATATGGTACTTTCAATCGCAAAATTGTACAAAGTCGAGCTAAGTATACCCGCCAATGGACATCTCCTAAAGCTATGGGCAAGATTCACATCACTAACGTCGCGAGAAAGGATGGCACTTCTGGCATTGGCGCTGATCCACCGAACTTTGCTGGGCTGAACTACATAGTCTACTTCACCAACGATGGCGCGTTAGGAGGCACAGTGTCCGGGAGCTTTGACATGACGACAGAGACATGGACATTTGTCACACCTACTTCGCAGTCTGTTACCACGCCTGCCGATGCACCGCCGAACCCCTAAGCTTGGGTTGCAGAAGCCTCAAACCTGGTAGCTCTGAGACCGGCATGGTGAGCCGCTCCATAAGTTAGGACTGCTCACTGCGTTTCCGAGACAAATTGGATGTTCTACTATAAAAGCTAATTGTGTGCCAGGTAATATTACTCTTGCATCTTCTTGGAACTTATCAGTGACCCTACACGTTGTACTTAGCATAGCATCAGTAGGAGGAGATCAAGATGCAAACAATTCGCTTCTACATGGCAGGTGCGTTATCACTTCTAATTATAGCTGGCTCGTTTAGTGTAGCTTATTATCAGGGTGCCTTTGGCGCACTTACTTCGCAAGCAGCATCCCTTTCTGCCCGCTCTGTAGCAAGCACTCAAGCTACTCCTGTAGAGCAGCCTGTGGCAGGCCCTAACGCTGTAGCGCCACCCTCTAACAGCGATAACAATACACACGCCACAACACCACAGACAGGAGCGCCAGCTATAAAACCGCACACTAAGAATGCAGGCCCCGATACCCCGGCCTTTACAGAGGACGACGTGCGGCAATTTGCAAGCACGCTCAGTAAAGGACTGGGGCGAATAGACGTCGTTGGAGCCATGCCAAACATAGACAAAATCCAGTTCCTGACAACAGCAGCGCTTCAGGCGCAAAGTGCGGAGGCTGTGAGCTTGCAGACGGCAAGTGATACCTTGCTGTGCTACGTAGTATATAGCGGTGATTTTGCGGTTCATAGCCCTATGGGGCTAAGTCCCATTAGCTACAAGCATGCGATGCAAGTCTTTGACGCTCATTCCGGCAATTTGCTGATGCAAAGCGCTTATGACCGTAAATGATCCTTGCCGAAGCACATATTGCCTGTGTAGGGCATGAGCTAATAGCCACGAATTAGAGCGTAATGTAAGGTCAAGCTTGTCTAACGCTTGACCTTTCACCTTTCTCCCCCTGTATCCCCTCTCCGTATGTAACACGGGCGGCCTGTATGCGGGCTTCCTTTGTATAGTTTTGTGGTTGCGGCTCCTCGCATCACAGTTGACGTCATACCTTGAAAGGAGTCTCGTTTGAGAGTAGTAGTGAAACACCCCTCGTCCACACCACGCAGGCAGCACTCCTGGCGCTCTCGCTTGATACTGGTTGCCCCGGTTGTGCTCTTCCTCACTTCTTATTCTAACTTCTCCTATTTTGCTTACCCTGCTCGCGCTGCCACCAACCAGATATTGATGAAGAACTACCAGTTCGCCCCCACCAGGGCGGGCCAGGGAAGCACAGTCAGCATCGCGGTGGGGGACACCGTTACATGGTCCAACACCGACCAGGCGAGCCACAACGTAGCCATCACCGATGGGCCTGCCCTTGACGTCTCTCCTGAGATGAAGCAGGGCGACAACTTCACCATGACATTCAGCAAGCTAGGCACCTATCTCTACTACTGCGAGTTCCACCCATGGATGAAGGCAGAGATAGTTGTGGGAGGCTCGGCCAGCACTACCTCGCCTGAACGCGCTTCGCAAACCTTCCCCGAAACGGGCAAAACCGTGCGCGGCAGCTTTCTCGCTTACTGGAATGCGCGGGGCGGCCTCGCCCAGCAGGGCTTTCCTATCTCAGAGGAGATGCAGGAGAAAAACCAAACCGACGGCAAAATCTACACCGTGCAGTACTTTGAAAGAGCAGTCTTCGAGATGCACCCTGAGAACGCCGCTCCCAATGATGTGCTCCTCTCCCTCCTGGGCAACTTCCTCTACAAGGAGAAGTACCCCAAAGGCGCGCCCGGCCAGCAGGCTAACACCTCGCCAGGCTCAGTCCTCTTCAAAGAGACAGGGTACCGGGTGGGAGGACTCTTCCTCGACTACTGGAAATCTCATGGTGGTTTAGCTCAGCAAGGCTATCCTATCTCTAACGAGTTCCAGGAGCGCAGCGACCTGGATGGTAAAACATATACAGTGCAGTACTTCGAGCGCGCAGTCTTGGAGTACCACCCTGAGAAGGAGGCGCCTTATAATGTGCTGCTGAGCCAGCTTGGCAAGTTCCGCTTCGACAAGACAGCCGCGTCGCGCCAGTCGCCCATGGACCCCGCGACGGGCCTCCAGCAGATAGGCATGTCATCAGGCCCCAATAACTACCCCTTGATGGCAGGCCCACACGCCGCGCCGGGCCTAAACGTCTCCATCTACGATCAGGACCCGCAGCCTGTAGTCAGCTGGATGGATGACCTGGGAACGAAGTGGGCGTTGCACCAGCTTTCCTGGTACCAGATAGAGCCGCAGAAGGGCGTTTACAGGTGGGATAAGATAGATGCCGCCGTTGACGCACTTTACAAAGCCGGGGTGCGAATAATCCTGCACCCTGTTCAGTCGCCGCAGTGGGCCTGGGGAGGTGCCAACAAAGTGACCTACCCCACTGATCCTGCTGACTTCGGACGCTTTATGAAGCTAGCGGCGCAGCGCTACAAAGGCAAGGTAGTCGGCTATCAGATCTGGAACGAGCCGAACATCGCACAGGAGGCGGGGCAATATGTGGTAGCTGCCCGCTACGCCGCTATCCTCAAAGAGGGCTATAACGCCGTCAAGTCGGTAGACCCCAAAGCCGTTGTGATCGCCGCTGCCCTTACCCCCACAGGCGTGAACGACCCGTCGGTGGCGGTTGACGACCTCCTCTTTCTGAAGCGCCTCTACGCCTACAACAGGGGTGAGCTGAAGGGCTACTTTGACGTGCTGGGGGCGCACCCCGGCTCTAACGCCAACCCGCCCGAAGACCTCTACCCCGACAAACCGGGTCCAGGCCCAGGCTGGACTAACCACCCCAGCTTCTACTTCCGCCGCATCGAGCAGCTTCGCCAGGTGATGGTGGAGAATGGCGACGCCGAAAAACAGATATGGCTCACCGAGTTTGGCTGGACAAGCACGACGGACCCCGCGCCAGGCTTCGGCTATGCAGCGCAAAATAGCGAGCAAGAACAGGCTGATTACATAGGGCAAGCCTTCCGCATGGGCCGCGACCGTTATCCCTGGATGGGGCCGATGCTCCTCTTCCAGCTAAACTTCGCCCTCCCTAACATCACAAGCGACCCCAAAGACGAGCGCATCGGCTGGGGCATACTGCGCCGTGATGGCAGCAAGCGTCCCTCTTACTTCGCTGTGCAGCAATACGCGGAGGAATATAACGCTAAAAAGTAGAGGCTGGCCCGCAGATAGCAGGATAACGCAAAATGGCCGCTGAGTCCAGTTGCGCAGTAACGGTAACTGTTCAGAGTAAGGGTGGAGCAATCTTCTTGGGGTATCCGTGCGGGTGTTGCGCAGTAACGAGACAAGCGTCCGTATCTGTTATAATTAGCAGATACAGAACACCATAGAAGCAGACTACTGCTGAAGAGCCACCCCGAAGTGCCTCGCTATGTTGTGGCTTGTCTATTCCCGGCAGACCAGGTCCCAAGCTACATGGCAGCTGCAATTCTCGGACGAACAGGTGCTTTATGCTGAAGAGGGTTATACATAACCTGGGCAAAGCAGATAAGGATGACGCTGCACGCCTGGAGCCGCCTGAGCTTGCGAAAGAAGGCGGGCACGGCGACCACTGGGGTTGCGTGGTACGCAGCGCAGAGGAAGGCGATTTGCTCGCCTTCATAGGGCGGGTGGTACGTGAGGTCGAGCAACCTAAGATATTCGAGGCGCGTGGGGCGGGGGTGGCAGCGTGCTCGCCAGGCGAAAAGTTGCGCGCATGTGTCCTTATGAAAGATGAGCGGATAGCGAGCGCATACCCTGAGGCCCAGGGTGGGGCAGTCTGGCCGGTCACAGTCAAAGAGGTAACGCCATGGGCTAACGGCATCGAGGGGCAGATTACAGGTGATTGTTACGGCGCGACTGTTAGCTTCTTTGATACCCGCTTTTACGCCAACAGGCGCAGGTACAAAGTTGGCGAGAGCTACAACTTCTACATCAACGCTTTTGCTTATACGTTAGGGCTTGCTTCCGATATGGAAGTAGATACCGACATGGGAGCAAAGGTATCGCTGAAGGGGGCCTACGCTTACATGCCTGCGAGCCTGGGCAACCCAGGGGCTGACATTGACGATTATTGGTTTCACAGCCCACTTGACGGTGACGTTTCAGGGGCCGAGCTTGCGGGCAAGGAGATGCTCGTCTATCCTATCATCATGGCTATCCCGCAAGACCACGAGCTGCACGTGGCGCTGTATGTTGCCCGACATCTCCTGGGGGAGGGTATAGAAGAGGCCGCGCCTGGAGTAGACCTTGAAGGCTTCCTCTGGCTACAGGGATATTTGCAGGAGGCATAGGCGGCTGTGGAAGCAACACCCACCGAAGGCGATCTACGACCGTCCCCGCGACCGGGGCAGGAGTACCGCCGTGCTGCCGTTTTGCTACTGCTTTACCCGCGTACCGGTGAGGACTACATAGTTTTCATGCGCCGCACCGAGACAGTAGAACACCACAAAGGACAAATATCCCTGCCCGGCGGCTCGCAGGACGACACCGACCCTGACCTGGTATTTACCGCACTGCGTGAGGCGCACGAAGAGCTCGGGGTAGACCCGGCGGCGGTCGAGGTCGTATCGGTGCGCCAGAATGTTTATGTGCCGGTAAGCGGCTTTGTTATAACACCTGTGGTCGCACGCTTGACCCCCCAGATTGCAGAGCTTGTCTTCCGGCCCAACCCCGACGAGGTGGCCGAGATTATAGAAGTGCCCCTTTCAGTGTTACGTAGCGACGCCACTCACCATACAGAGACGCGCGTAGTCAGGGGTGTCACCAGCACAATCCACTTTTACACCTACAGCTCCTACGAAATCTGGGGAGCCACAGGCCGCATCATTTACGAGTTCCTGAACGAGCTGTGAATTACGAATTACGAGTTAGTAATTACCAGTTACCCAATACTTGTTGTTATCTTGTCGCCTGGCTTACCACCAATTCGTAATTTGTTGCCCTATGCCCAACGCTCGCACACACGACATTATCACTATAGCTACCGCAGCCGCCGCTACGCCTCTGATTCTGAGTAGCAGTTGGCCCGATATGAATCCAACCAATGCCGCTGTGCTGATCGGTTCGTATCTGGCTTCGGGACTCCTTTTCAGCCCCGATCTTGACTTACGTTCTACACCATACAGGCGATGGGGCGCGCTAAGGTGGGCGTGGCTACCATACCGGCGTATGGTGCCTCACCGCAGTTGGGTCTCGCACAGCTTTATAATTGGTCCGTTGCTGCGCATCCTCTACTTCGCAGGGGTCATGCTCCTTCTGGCTCTTGTGGCGCTCGGGCTGCTCAACTCCCTTGTGCCCGTTGATCCCTCAGGTACCATGCTTGTCGTCACCTCGGCGATTGCCCGGTGGATCGCCGGGCACCCTGCCACAATTGGCTATTCTGTGTCGGGCTTTGTGCTGGGCGGGGCAGCGCACACTCTAGCCGATCTGATAGTTACGGCTGTAAAGCGTCGGATATAATGAATATCGCGCGATACCACCACGCACTACTCGTCTATAACACAAAGAAAGGTCCCGTCATGCCTCACCTGCCCGTAAGCTACCACCATAAGTGGGATGTGACTCCCCAGGAGGCTACTGCTATACAGATGTCTCTGGCAAGCAAGGTCTCTTTGCAGCCTCAGCTAGGAGCGGTGAAGAAGGTGGCGGGGATAGATATGAGCGCAAAAGATGTAGCTCGTGCTGCGGTAGTTATCTTATCTTACCCTGAGCTTGAAGTGCTGGAAGTGCAGCGCGCCGAAAAGCCGCTCGATTTCCCTTATGTGCCGGGTCTGCTCTCCTTCAGGGAGGGGCCTGCCATACTTGCCGCCTTTGACAAGGTGAAAGAGTGGCCCGACCTGGCTTTTTTCGACGGGCAGGGAGTAGCTCACCCTCGAAAGATCGGCATAGCGTCACACATAGGTGTGCTCCTTGATTTGCCTTCAATCGGGGTGGCAAAATCGCCTCTGGCGGTGCGCGGCCCCGAACCCGGCCCCGAACCCGGCTCATGGACCGAGTGGCGCAACAGGCGCGGCGAAGTGCTGGCCGCCGCTGTTCGCACCAAGCTGCGCACGAATCCCTTGTATATATCCCCAGGACACAAGATAGACCTCCCAACTGCCGTAGAGTACGTTCTAGCAAGCTGTCGCGGCTACAGGCTCCCGGAACCGACCCGCCAGGCGCACAACAACGCCGCCCTGCCCTGGGCGAGTGACGAGCAATGAGGGCTGAGGCGAGAAGATGCGCACCGTAGGAATATTGATTTTCGATGACGTCGAAGTGCTGGATTTCTGCGGACCTTTTGAGGTTTTCTCCAGCGCGCGGCCCGCCGGAGAGAGAGGTGACGAGCACAGGCTTTTTGAGGTCTTTACGGTGGCGATTGAACCGGACATTGTGCGGTGTTGTGGCGGGTTGCTTGTGCAGCCCAGTCTGACTATAGATGATAACCGCGACTTTGACATCCTTGTGGTGCCCGGCGGCAACGGCACGCGGCGTGAGCGTCTGAACACCCATCTGCTCGACTGGATAGTTGAGCGCGACCGCCAAACTGAGCTGACCACGAGCGTCTGCACAGGAGCCTTTCTCCTCGCGGGATCGGGCCTGTTGGATGGCCGCCGGGCCACTACTCATTGGGGCAGCATCGAGTGGATGCGCGAGAACTACCCATTGGTGGAGATGCTTGCCGATATGCGTGTCGTAGACCAAGGGCGTATCATCACCTGCGCGGGCATATCGGCAGGGATAGACATGGCGTTGCACGTCGTAGAGCGGTTGCACGGCCTTGATACAGCTCGGTGGACCGCACGCCGGATGGAGTATGACTGGGCGGCCGGCGGCTAACGGCCCGTGATGGTAGTAACTCGTAATTCGTAACCGGTCACCCATTCTTCTGGAAAATGAGGATATACTGGTGAAGCTGATTGGCTACAAATCTGTACGGGTAGCCGAAGGGATAGAGGCGCGGGGTCTGGTTATACCAGATTTTGCAGCCCCTGTAAGCCAGGTTTGACAGGGCGACGAGGTGTATCACTATATCGGCGTGCAGCATGTTGTGGTGCTGTGCTGTTGGTTGCAGGTCTTTGGCAAAAAGAACAAGGTAGCCCGAAGGCTTGAGTGCGCTTACGGCGGTAGTGAGCACGCCGGTCAACTCGTCGAGAAACTGCTCATAAGGCAAGTTGCCGAGGTCGAGCGGACTGCCTGTGAAAGGCGTTGCGGGCGACCGGCCCGTTTTTTTCTTCTTCTCGCCACTTTGGGGGCGGCGCATCATATCGCCGTACGGCGGGTCGGTGAGCACCATATCAAAAAGCCTCTCTGCCACCTCCGTATGTTGCATCATGCAGCGCGCATCGGCGTGTAAAGCCACCTGGGGGCGCAGAGCCTCCTGGCACGCCACGTGGCGATATGTCTCTATGTATTCATCGGAGAGATCAAGGCCGACGGCGTTACGAGCCGCCAGAGAGCACCCCAGGAGGGTGCCGCCTACACCCATGAAGGGGTCCAATACCCACTCGCCTTCTTTGGTGAAGAACTCAACAATGCGGCGCATGAGTTGTGGCGGCTTGGGAGAAGGGTGGGCGCGGCGTAAGTTGTGCCCGTAAGAGTGAGGGCCGCTGGTAGGGTATGCCGTCGCCTCCACAGACGACAAGAAGTGTACCCACTCACGCCCCGTAAGGTCGTTCAGCCTGTTGCGTGGGTCTTTCTCAACCTTAACTGCGCCTCCTTGTGCAGAACCTTTATCCAGGACCTTACGCTTTGCTACATGTGCCGACAACGCCATCTAAATACCTCTCCCGCCTTCGGCGGAATTACGAGTTAAGAGTTGCGAATTACAGTGAGCCAACTCGCAATTACTACTCTCCCACCCAGTAGAGCATCTCCTGCACGGTATTGCCGGTTTTGTAACGGCGGTTTTCACCGTCGGCATCAGAGCGGAAGCGCCTGTATTCGCAAACAAATACCTCCACCTTGCCACGCTCTGCCAGTATTTCCATGATATGCTCGTGAGGGATCAGCCCCTCGCTGTTATAGCTCAACAATATCCGGCGTGCTCTGGCATAGCTGACCAGGCACGCTAATGCTTCTCCCGCTTTGCCTGAGCGACAATAGGGCGAGCGTTTATCGTTATCTGCTCGCAGCCCGGCTACCCCTTTCAGTTGCGGCGCGTCGCCCAGCGCCAGCGTTTCCAGCACATGGTAGTTGGTGCAATACTGGCGGGTGTTGTAGGGAGGGTCGGCGTAGAGAAGGTCACATTCTTGCCTGGCGGCCAGCTCGTTGGCGTCACACAAGTTGACGCTATGCTCATGTGCGCTGTGAACCACCTGGGGAACGGCAAGGATAAGGGGCTTGTGGGCGCGCGGATCCCAGCCTTTGAGGTAGGCAGCGTATGTGCCCGCCACATTGGCTACTTTGGATACGGCCTCTATGAGGGCAGCCACCAGCAGGTAACGCTCGGCTTCGGTAAGCCAACCCATTTGCCACCAGTGGTTTATCTCGCTGCGTATACTGTCTACGCGTAACGCGTTGGCGGCGGTAAAGTAACGCCGTCCTTCAGGCCCATCGGGCGAGTAGTTCCAGTAGCAAAAGCCTTCTACCCCGCGCAGATTATTAAGGTGGGCGATGGCGCGATGCATAGGCACCGGCAGGTTAATATCGGGGTCGAGCGCCCCTGCTTCAAGGAGAGCCGCGAAAGGAGGCGCTTCGTTTATCCCAATATAGGCGTGCTGGAAAGCGTAAGAATAAGCCATGATATCGCCTGTGACAACTCGCCACTCCTGCCTCTTGAGGTGCCTGGCGACAGCAGTTGTACCCGTGAAAGGGTCGCACACAGTGAGGGGCGCCTCACGCCTGCCGGTGAGGCCGTGCATAGCCAGCACTTCGTCTATGAACGAAAGGAGGCTAGCTTTGTTGCCGAGGTAGCGCATAGGTAGTCACCGGCTAATAGCTTTGAGCCATCTAAGGCGGCTCTGCATTACATAACATCCGTTGCTGCACTATGCCTATTGTACTATACGGACGCAAGGGGCAGTTGGAAGCCTCTGTAGCGTGGCACCCTGCTTGCTCTTGCGTTGAAGGCAGCATTTCTTTAGGAGGAACTACTTTGGCTAAAGAGGCACTTTCATTCGGGTGGATCATGCAGCCGGCCTTCGTCAACACGCCTGAAGGCGTAGACTCTCGTGACATCAGCCTGGCACGCGAGCTAATCACCAACAACGAGAAGCAGATAGAACTCGCTCGCTCCGGCGGCTTCGACACAATCTGGGTGGAAGACCACATGGGGTGGGCTGAGAAAGCCCACCTTGAGTGCTTTACCAACATGTCGTGGCTGGCGGGCAGGCACGAAGGGCTGCGTTACGGCACGATGGTCTGCGGGCAGGCCTTTCGCAATCCGGCTTACCTGGCGAAGCTTTCGGTAAATATGTACCTCCTTACCGGAGGCAGCTTTATACTGGGGATCGGGGCGGGGAACAACCCCGGTGAGCACCGTGAGTTCGGGTACGACTTCTTGCCTGCCGGCGAGCGGTTAGCGCAGACTGAGGAGGCTGTCAAGATCATCAAGGCGCTATGGGCTGATAGCCCCGCCACCTTCGCGGGCAACTACTATTCTATAGACCACGCCTATTCATCGCCATTACCAGATGGGCCAATCCCTTTGATGATCGGCGGCGGCGGGGAGAAGAAGACGCTGCGGCTGGTGGCGGAGTATGCCGATTGGTGGTGCGCCGACGTTGAGCCTGCTAATGTATTCAAGCACAAGGTTGGGGTTCTCGCCGAGCACTGCGCCGCGGTCGGGCGCGACCCGGACAATATCATCAATGCCCAGGTTACCTGGATCAGCATAGAGGAGGACTCGGCTAAAGCCACACGCTGGGACCACCTGCACATCGTGGCGGGCAACCCGGATGAAGTTACACGCGAGCTAGAGGCCTTCCGCGATGCCGGAGTAGATCACTTCCAGATCCGCTTTATGGATTACCCGGATACAGCAGGAGTTGAGCGCTTTATCTCCAAAGTGATGCCGAGACTGACGTAACTCGTAATTCCGCACTAATCCTCTTCTGCGGCCTTAATTGCGCGCGCTATGCGCTGGGCTGAGACTACCAGGGGGCGGGTTGCCGCCATCTGGAGGCGGCGCATAGTGCGTACAACTTTCCGCGTCCAGCCCATATAGTTGGCATCGTAACTTAGGGCGGCTGTTTGCATGCCTACATCCTGGCCGCTCTCCTCGCGCAGATACCAGCGGTGGTCCATAATCCAGAGGTAGAGGTCGCCCGCCGTGCGGTTCGGGAAGTCTTGCAGTATCTTGTTATCTTCAATTACCTTAGCAAGAGGCAAGTAAATATTGTCATACCAGTCGAGCACCGCTTCTTCCCACTCTACGGGACGTTTCTGGTCTATACCCATATACCAGCGATGCGCCGAGATATGCTCTATCAGCACGTCGTAGCGGCCCAGAGAGGTGAACCTGATGTTGACATTCTCGCGCAGTTTATCCAACTTGGTCTGCTCAAGGAACCGGGCAAACTCCGCCAGCTGTATCAGATCGCGCTGGTCGCTGATCGCGGGGATTTGCACCCTGGTAGGACAGTCTATCACCTCAGCGTCGATATATTCTGCTCCCTTTTCTTTGGCTACCGACACCCGATGGTTCCCATCTTTGACAAAGTAGATGCCCCCTACTTTGTAGAGCTGCACAGGTGGAAGGACTACATCGTTCAGCGTTGCCCGGTCAACGCTTTCCCAGCGCCTACGAGTATGAGTTTGTGTAGGCAGAAATCTCCTGTCGAAGTCGCGGTACCGGTCTACACTCCCTACTATTTGCGAGATAGGCACCTGCTGAAGCCCTCTGTAGAACTGGCCTTGCATCGGCAACATCTTTTGCACTTCCTCAAAGGAGATGAGCCAGTTCGAATCCCCCTTGAGAGTAGCAACTATGTCACTTATGAAAGCTCTACGCCTGGCACGTTCAAAATCGGATTGCGCCGCGCGTGCCACATAATTACTCAGATTGTCGTCCATTGGCCCTCTGCTCCACTTGTGTGAGATGTGACGAGTAATACGCACTACGCGCTACACGCTACGTATTATCCTTCATCTGCTCGTACTTCTTACTGTTTACTTTGTTTACTTTCCAGCCCGACTTTTCATCGTTTCTGGCTAGCTCCAGGAGCACATGGCCGTAGGCGTTGATAATCTCTGTATCTTTCCATCTGGTCTGCGTCGGCAGCATCGGTTGGTAGCGATGTGTATGGCCGTGCAAAAGCAATATGGGCCTGTAACGATCGACAAAAGGCAGCAGCGCCTCGAAGCCCCTATGCGCTATATCGTCGTTGTCATGTATGCCCCTGGGCGGCGTGTGCGTAACCAGTACATCAAGATAGCGCCCGGTGAGCAACTTGTTTCTCAATAGACCTGGGATTAGCCGCCACAGGTTCCACGCCACCTGACTTTCTGTGTACTGGTGTGGGCCGCTGTTGTAAACCGGGCTGCCCTCCAATCCGGCCAGCAAAAGCCCCTTGTATTCGGCCACGTGGCCGTTGAGATCATACGCACCGAGATATCTGTCCTTGTCGGGGTCTTCGGTGCTGCTGTTGTGCTCCACAAAGCAATGATTGCCCAGGACATGCATCAAGGGCACACCCAGGGTGCTAGCCAGAAAATCAAGATAGCTTGGTTGCAGATCGCCGCAGCTAATCAACAAATCAACAGGAGCAAGCCACTCGTTTATAGAGCTGGTATATAGCTGCGGCTCAACATAATCAGCGACGGCCAACACCCGCAGGGTATCGCCTCTTTGCGAACCAACTTCGTTGTTTGTTGGGGTGGACATTTCTTACGTGCCTGGTTATAAGGGTAGCCGACGTTGGCTATCTCTGGCTATTCTCCATCACTTATTTTAGCATAGAGTGGACCCCTATTTTCTTGTAGGCAAGACGTAGTTAGCTAGCTAAGGCTTGTCTTCAAACTCCGAAAGGGCATAGCCAACACATTACAAGTCCGGTTGACGCGCCCTGTGGAATGTGTTACAAAGTGCTGACTGCGGGCAATGCCAATGCCATTTTTAGATTCATATCGCCTGGAAGGATGAAACACAAGGAATGCCACAGCAAAAAAAACGCGGCTCAAGCAGCCGTAGTTCAAGCTCGATGACCGGGGGCGGTGCTGCCACGCAAAGAGGGAGCACAGCGCGCCCTGCGGCCCATCGTCCGGTCCAGCCACAACCTCAGCGCTCACGCTCAGAGCAGGTAAACAAGGCGCTGCCACCCTTTACCGTCAGGCGTTACGTGGCTATATGGGCCTTAGGGATGATCCCGCTGCTTCTCGTGATCTGGGTGCTTGTACAGGGCCAGCAAAAAGCCCCGGCCACAGGCTCTAACGCGGCAGCTTCAGCAAGCTCAACCCTCCAATCTGCCACAGCGCCAAACGCCAACCCAACTGCGGCTCAGGCGACCAGCCCGGCGCTTGCTCAGACCCCGGCTTCGTCCACTCCGGCGGTGAGTGGCGCTACGGCGGTGAACAGCCCAGCGGCCAATGCTACTGCGCCTGGTAAGTACCTGGTGCTGGATACCGCCAAAGGGCAAATCGTCGCCAAGCTGTACACAGATGCGTCGGCTGGCGTGAGCAAAACAATCGCCAACTTTGAGCAGAAAGCCAACTCAGGGGCGTTTAACGGGCGGATATTTCACCGCGTAGAGAATTGGGTAATCCAGGGCGGTGATCCTCTCGGCAACGGCACCGGAGGAGGCACTATGCCCTCCGAGTATAACAATCTACCCTTCAAGGCAGGCGCGCTTGGCGTCGCTAGAGGCCAGGACCCTGCCATAAACAACGACAGCCAGTTCTTCATAGTCAAGACCGACTCCGACTTCCTGGATGGGCAGTACACCAATTGGGGCCAGGTAGTTCAGGGTATGGATGTTGTCAACAAGATAGCGATAGGCGACAAGATAACCGGCGCTAAGGTGGAAAACAGGTAGATAGGCAAAGGAGCAGAGGTTAGTAACTGTTTCCTCGATTGGGTAAATAGCTATACGCTAAGGAGTCAGGGCATGAAAGTTATGGTAGTTGAGACGCCGAAAGGTGATATTATTTGTAGTCTTGCCACGGATCCTGCGGCGGGTGTGAGCAAGACAATCGCCAACTTCGAGGAAAAGGCCAACTCAGGCTTCTTCAATGGGCTTCTCTTTCACCGCGTGGAGCACTGGGTAATCCAGGGTGGCGACCCTACAGGCACAGGCTCAGGTGGGGGCAAGATGCCCGCCGAATATAACAAGCTGGCCTTCAGCGAGGGCGCGCTTGGGGTCGCCAGGGGGCCTGACAAGTCGCGCAACAGCGATTGCCAATTCTTCATAGTCAAGACCGACTCCGATTTCCTCAACGGTGAGTACACCAACTGGGGCCAGGTAATCGAAGGGATGGACGTCGTCAAGAAAATCGCCAAAGGCGACAAGATGACCTCTGTGCGCGTCGAGGAGCGGTAACACGCGGGGTTGCGGCTTAGAGATTAGGGGTTATTAGTAGCGAGGGCAAGTTGAGGCTCAAAGCTTCAGGATTGGGGCGGTCGTTACAGGGGCTTCGCGCATTTGTTCCTGGCATTGGCTCTATCCTCTGGTATACCACCGCGGCGCTTGTGACGGCCCTCGTTATGCGCTTTGCTATGCGAGCGCTCGGCGTGCGCGACGACATACCTTTTCCCCACCTGATCTACTCACTTACGACCCCTCTGGTGCAGCCTTTTTATCTCTTCTTTCCGGTGAGCGACCGCTTTGATTACCACGCTGTTGAGGCGGCGTCGTTGGCTGCGGCGGGGGTTGTGCTGGCGCTTGCCGTTGGTCTGTACCTGCTAGGTCTGCTCCTGGCGGGCACAAAGCTGAGAGGATAGCGCGGCAAGTAAAGCGGGCGCTGGGATCAGTCGCACCGTCCATCAGATAACTACCTCAACATCAACACGTCGCAGGGGGAGTGGTCTACTGCGAAGCGGGCGACATGGCCTACGCTGGCGGGGCCGATGGGTGGCCTCGGGCCGCGCTTGTAGCTTGAGCCTATCACCACCAGCCCTATTTGCAACTCCGGTTGTGCCGCGAGATAGACAATCTCCTGCTCAGGTCTGCCTCTTTTTACCTCGGTTGTGATCGCTTGCCGGCTGAAGCCCAGCTGCACGCAGCTGCTCTCGGCCTCAGCCAGCACCGCCTCGGCGGTCTGCTCATCAGCACTGGCGATCAAAGCCTCACGGTCGGCCATGACGCGAGCGCCACTGTGCAGCCTGCGGGCGATGTAGCCAAGCTCCTCAGAAGGCCGCGTATCTATCACATAGAGGAGGATTAGAGGGCGGTCCACAGGCACATGAGGCGCAGCCCGCTCGATGAACTGCTTCGTATCCAGACCACTCAGGCAAAATAGCACTGCACGCTTGTTATCTATCATATCTTTACCCCTTCCATCTCAAAACAGGCTCGACAGCCACAGCGCAAGCGCGCCTAAAGCCAGCAAGACCGGCGTTACTGTAATTCCCAGCCGGAAGTATGCCACCGGCGATACCTCCATCCCTTTGCGCCTCAGGATGAGAAGCCAGAGCATCGTCGCGAGCGAGCCGACAGTAGTGATATTCGGGCCTAAGTCGGCTCCCACTATCGTACCGTAGACAAAGAGGTCTTGAATCTGACCTGGGGGGGCGGCTGAGCGTATTGACGAGATGAGCACCAGCGCCATAGGCACATTGTTGATGGCGTTGGAGCCAATCGCCGCACCGAAGACCGATGCGAGCACAGCGCCCCAGCTTTGCCCGCCCGACAAAGCTACCAGCCACCTGCCGAAACCCGCCGTAAGGCCCAGGTTCTCTATCCCCTGAACCATTACCAGCATCCCACCTATGAAGCCGAAGATCGGCCAGGAAATCTCCGAAGCCAGTTTGCGCCATCGCAGCCGCCGGGCCACAAATGCTGCCGTGAGAAGCCATGCGGAGCCGCCAAGCGCCACGAACGAGAGCGGCCATCGAAATGCCGAGGCGAGGACGTAGGCCACAGCTATCACCCCTAACGAGCCGACCACGAACCAGAAATATGGCCCGCTTTGTTGGTCAGGCATCGAGGCGAGCAGAGCCGGGTCGAAGCGGTGGTGCAGATCGGAGCGGAAGATGAGAAGGAAGGCTAATATATTGGCGGCGATCACCAGCGCCGCCGCCAACAACAGGTGCAAGAGGAAGTTCCCCAGGTCGCGTGGAAAGGTGGTGAGCACCAGCACATTGATCGGGTTGCTCACCGGCAGAACGAATGACGCTGTATCGGCAATGAAGGTGGTGGCGAACATGAAAGGCAGCGGTTCGAGCCGCAGCCGCACCACGAGCGCATAGACAAGAGGGGTGAGAATAAGCGCGGTAGCATCATTTGTGAGGAACGTTG
>DAHVFG010000065.1:0-15484 GCA_027317125.1 Chloroflexota bacterium
TTGCCGTGGCGCTGCAAGGTCAGGCTGTCGCGCGTGGTCTGAACCACCTGGTCGTCTTGTTCGTCCTCGGGATTGCCGTGGCGTTGTAGCGCGGTACGCTGCATAGCAACCATGCGTTGCACGGCATGGTTGCCCCGCGTCTGCTGCATACTGAGCATCATGGCACTTCTGACGGGTTGATTACCACGCATGGTAAAATTGCTTTGCTCGGGCATCGTCGCTGGTGAGACAATCACGTGACTTGAAGCTGCCATGGGGTTTGTCTGAGGGTCGTGGCTATGAGCCGCGTGCTCCACACCTTCAGCGCTGTTCTCAGCGTGATGCTGGACATGGCGTGCTCTGCTCTCTTCATGCGTTGCGCTATTTTGCGCTGCCATAGCGTTCTCCCATCTTACATAGCTGTACTGCTGAATCTTGCGCCTGCACAAGCCAACGACACACCGGACCATAGTCTGGGGCGCGGCGGCACAATTACAATGGGAAAGACAGTAGGCGCAGAAGATACTACCAGGGCGAGTTTACCAGGGGGCAAAGGCTAAAGCTCGAAAGCAGCTAATAAGCCTAAAGCGCCTCTCGAAAAGTATAGCTCACATTAGAGTATAAGTCAATAGCCGCTAGCCATGTAAGTGTTCAGAGTTGGGGTGCAGGGGCCTTGCCCCTGATACTCACCAGGCTCAAAGCCCCCTCTCTCTTCATGGGAGAGGGGCAGGGGGTGAGGGCGCACCGGCGTACTGCACCCGCGCAGGATACCTCTTGAAGATTGTTCTACCTCAACTCTGAACACTTACTTATCCACCGGCTTTGGCCGCCTTCGTGCCGGTATGGTACAATGGTTCCCTATGGCGCTCTATTCGCGGCGCAAGATTTACATTGGAGGGAGGCAACGCAACTATGGTATATGCCCCTCAGAACCCCTTGATTGTGCAAAGCGACCGCTCACTGCTTCTTGAAGTGGACAACCCGCTATATGGAGCCGCACGTGACGACCTTGCGCTCTTCGCCGAGCTTGAAAAAAGCCCTGAGCATATTCATACCTACCGTATAACTCCTCTCTCGCTCTGGAACGCCGCTTCCGCGGGGGTGGGGGCAAGCGAAGTGCTTGGCGCTCTGGAGCGTTACAGCAAGTTCGACCTGCCGGGCAATGTCCTTACCGACATAAAGGACTATATCTCCCGCTTCGGGCGCGTCAAGCTGACCAAAGGCGGCGCGGGCGAGCTGCTCCTCACCTCTGAGGACCCGATGCTCATCGCCGAGATAGCGCGCAACAAGCGAGTCCAGCCCACTGTGCTGGGGCAGCCTGACCGCAACACCTTGCGCGTAGACCCCGGCATGCGCGGTCACATCAAGCAGGCGCTCGTCCTCTTTGGCTACCCTGCGGAAGATCTGGCGGGCTACACCCACGGCGACTCGCTCACCGTCTCTCTCAGGAAGAAAACAAGCAGCAATAACGCGCGGTTCGCCTTGCGCCCATACCAGATGAACGCCGTAGGCTCATTCTGGGCGGGGGGCACCGTGCACGGAGGCAGCGGCGTGGTGGTGCTGCCCTGTGGCGCGGGCAAGACGCTCGTCGGCATGGGCGCCATGTCGCAGGCGCGTACCCACACTCTTATTCTCGCACCCTCTACAATCGCCGTGCGGCAATGGATATCTGAGATACTCGATAAGACCACCCTTACCACAGACGAGGTAGGTGAGTACAGCGGCGAGAAAAAAGAGATCAAGCCCGTTACTGTCACCACCTACCAGATACTCACCTATCGCCCCTCTGTGTCAACTGTCAACGCGGATACAGGCGAGATAGGCGAGTTCCCCCACTTCGATCTTTTCACCAAGCACAACTGGGGCTTGATCATATATGATGAAGTTCACTTGCTTCCCGCTCCTGTCTTTCGAGTGACTGCCGAGATCCAGGCGCGCAGACGGCTCGGCCTCACCGCCACGCTGGTGAGAGAGGATGGCCGCGAGACAGATGTCTTCTCACTGATCGGCCCTAAAAAGTATGACGTGCCCTGGAAGGAGCTTGAGAAGCAAGGCTGGATCGCCACCGCCGAATGCACCGAGATCCGCATGCCCCTGACACCCGAAGAGCGGATGGAATATACGCTGGTAGACGACAACCGTGTCAAGTACCGTATAGCCGCCGAGAATCCCCTCAAGATGGACGTTACGGAGGCCCTGCTGGAGCGGCACCATACCGATAGCGTGCTGGTTATAGGCCAATATATAGAACAGCTAAAGACCATCGCCCAGCGCTTCAACGCGCCACTCGTGACGGGCAAAACGCCGAACGCCGAGCGCGACCGCCTCTACGCCGACTTCCGCACAGGCAATCTGAAGGTGCTGGTGGTGAGCAAAGTCGCTAACTTCGCGATAGATTTGCCTGACGCGAACGTAGCGATCCAGGTATCGGGCACCTTTGGCTCGCGCCAGGAAGAAGCGCAACGCCTGGGCCGCATCCTGCGCCCCAAGAAGGATGGCTCTATAGCCAACTTCTACACCCTTGTGACTCATGACACCAAGGACCAGGACTTTTCTACCAACCGTCAACTCTTCCTGACTGAGCAAGGATATGGTTATAATATAGTTGACGCAGCGACAGTAGTGCCTGACCTGCCCGTACGTCTCGCCGCAATGCTAGCTGACTTCGAGGAGAAGAAGCTCTCAGATGACTTCAGCATGGAGAGATTGATAGAGAAAGCTAGAAGTAGAGGCAAGGTAGGCACCGAAGAAGAAAGCGGTGATAGCAAGCCTAAGAGCAGCCGCAAACGCAAAGCAGAGAAAGAAAGCGCAGACGAGCTGGCCTCCACCGGCATGGTGGAGCGTGATATAGCCGCCGGGGCTGAAGACCGGCAGCAAGAGCGGCGTAGAGGTCGCCCGCCCAAACAGAAGCAAGGGCGGGAGCATCTGAGGCTTGTGAAGTAGATGTGCCAGGTATCAGGGACTAGCTACTAACCTTTGGCCCTTAGTCTCTCTCTGATACCTGGCGCACACAGAGGGAATATGCCTGTAGTAGCTGTCATAGGTTGCCAGTGGGGCGATGAAGGCAAAGGCAAGATTGTTGACCTGCTGAGCGAGCAAGCTCAAGTAGTGGCGCGCTGCAACGGCGGCACTAACGCCGGGCACACGATTGTCAACGAGCGGGGCACCTTCCGGCTCAGTCTAGTCCCTTCGGGTATATTCAACCCTCAGGCCGTCTCGGTCATCGGGAATGGGGTGGTGGTTGATCCTGCCGTGCTCCTGGAAGAGATTGACCAGCTTGAGGCTGTGGGTATAGATATGTCGCGCCTGCTGGTAAGCGACAGAGCGCATGTTATAATGCCCTACCACAAGCTCTTCGATGGCCTGGAGGAGGATGCGCGAGCGCAGACAGGCATCGGCGACCTGGGCACCACGCGCCGGGGAGTAGGCCCTGCCTACGTAGACCGCACAGCACGCACAGGTGTACGCATGGGCGAGCTCCTTTACGAGGAGTCGCTTCTCACCAAGCTCTCAGCGATTATACCTGCCAAAAACGCGATCCTCACCAAAGTGTACGGGGCCAAACCGCTCCAGCTGCACGAGACGTATTTGCGCCTGGTAGAGTGGGGCCAGCATCTACGTAAGCATATTATGCCCACAGAGCTTGTGATTACTCGCGCCTTGTCGGAGAATCGCTCTATACTCCTTGAAGGGGCGCAAGCTGCTCTGCTCGACCTCGACTTCGGCACCTACCCGTATGTAACCTCAAGCAACCCCACCGCCGCAGGCTTGTGCATCGGCTCAGGCATGCCTCCCAACAGGTTGAGCGCCGTATTGGGGGTGTATAAGGCGTACCAGACTCGCGTTGGCGCAGGCCCTTTCCCCACAGAGATCACCGGGCAAGTGGCTGATTTCCTGCGGGACCAGGGAGGCGCAGGGCACGGCGAGTATGGAACCGTAACTGGCCGCCCCCGCCGCGTTGGTTGGTTTGATGCGGTCGCTGCACGCTATGTCGCACAATTGAACGGGCTGACCGGCGTGGCTATCACCAGGCTGGACGCGCTCGATAACTTCAGCAAGATCACTCTCTGCACCGCCTATAAAGTACACGACGCTCACCTGAGCCACATCCCTGCCGATCTGTCAGAGCTTGACACAGTTGAGCCGCAGTACGAGGAGCATCCTGGCTGGCAAATGGATACGTCAAAGGCGCGTAGCTGGGCGGACCTACCGGAGAATGCGCGCCTCTACATTGAGCGTATCTCCCAACTCTTGCAAACCCCTATCGCCATGATCTCGGTAGGCCCACACCGCGAGCAAACAATCATGGTGCGCAACCCTTTCAATAGCCTGCCACAACAAGTAGGCCAGCTTGTACAATCCCTGGGAAGCTAGAGCTGATGCTCCCCCTGGCGCTGTCGCGGTAGCTCTTTCCCTGCCATAAGAGATAGCACCTGGCGGGGAGCCATGCGTAATCCCACCCCAGCCTTTTTAAGCCTCTCAGGAGAGCCGTGCTTGATGGCTACCTAGCCTATTCGCTCTCGGAAGAAGGCGAGTGTGCGCTGCCACGAATCATCAGAGGCGGCTGCATTAAATGTGGGGCCGTGATCGTTGAAGAAAGAATGCATAGTACCTGGATAAACCTTGATGTCGTGGGATATGCCGTAGCCGTCAAGCGCCGCGTCTAGCTTGCGGCCATCTGAAGTGGTAAAGTCTTTGCCTGGGTAGGAGCCGACAACAGGGCAGGCACGTTTTACCGCTTCCAGAGGGCGTGGGTTCGTGGCGTAGTAAGGCGCGATTACATTGAGGCGATCATCCGTGCATGACCATGCTATTACCAACCCACCGCCCATGCAAAAACCTATTGCTCCGAGGCGGTTGGCGTCAACGTCAGGGTGTGCAGACAGCGTGTTGAGAGCGGACCTCAGATCGTGAATGCCGCCATGTTCGAGTGAGTTTAGAAACATTCCAGCGAAAAGGCGAAAGATACAAACAGCGCGATTGCGCTTCGAAAAGAGATCTACGGCCAGGGCAACATACCCTTCTTGTGCAAAGCGGCGGGCAATCTCCTTCACGTTATCGTTGAGGCCATACACCTCATGCACAATAACCACTGCCGGAAACGGCCCAGCGCCCACAGGCCGTGTAAGATAGCCCGCAAGCCACTCTTTGCCCGATCTGAAGCTTACATCTTGTCTTGCTATCTTCTGCATATCTGCTCCTTTACCAACTCTACCTGGTTCTTTGGTTCTTTGGTGGCGATGCGCATGAGCTGATCGATAATGAGCTAAGCGCCTTGCACCTGCATGCCAAGCGATAGAAGCTCGTCTGTAGGCTCGCGTGTCAACAAGGTATTAAGGCCATCCAGAGGGGACTTGCCCTCGAAGATGATAGCGTAAAGTTGCTCGGTGATAGGCATTTCGATCTCAAAGCGAGCGGCAAGCTCGCGAGCCGCGACAGTTGTAGAGACACCCTCGGCTATCTGCCCACCCAGCCCTTCTCGGATTTCGTCTAACGTTTTGCCTTTTGCAAGCTCCTGCCCCATGAAACGGTTACGAGAGAGCGGCGAGGCGCAGGTGGCTATAAGATCACCGAGGCCTGCCAGCCCCGCGAAAGTAAAGAGGGAAGCGCCCGCCGCTATACCGAGCCGCGCTATCTCGGCAAGGCCGCGCGTAGTCAGGGCAGCCTTAGAGGAGTCGCCAGCTTGCATACCGTCGGCCATCCCCGCGGCAAGAGCGATTATATTCTTGAGCGCACCGCCCAACTCCACACCCACAACATCAGGGTTTGTGTAGACCCTGAAACGCCCGCTTGTAAGCAGGTCTTGGGCGCGGCGAGCAACGGCAAGATCGTTGGCTCCAATCACAGTGGTGGCCGGCCTGCCCGCCACTATCTCCCTGGCGAGGTTAGGGCCGGATAGGGCGGCAAGCCGCTCACGATAGCTATCGCCCAACTCTGCGGCTATTACTTCGGTCATACGGAGCTGGGTGCTCAGTTCTAAGCCTTTGGCGGCGCTCACAATAATAGCGTCGCTCCCCGCGATATAGGGCTTGAGACTGCGTATATTGGTCCGCATCGCCTGGGAAGGAACCACCATGAGGATCAGGTCGCATTCGCGCAGAGCCACATCAGGATCGGCTGTAGGCGTAAGGCACGGCGGGAATGTAAAGCCGGGCATGAAGCGGCTATTCTCTCCGGTAGAGAGTAGGAGAGAGGCTTCTGCTTCAGTGCGCGCCAACAAGTATGTGTCAAGGCCCTGCCTGGCAGCAAGTATCGCCAGCGTAGTGCCCCAACTGCCTGTGCCCACTACAGTCACGCGCCCGCTGCGCCGTGCCTCAGCCAAGATTTCACCTCCGCCGCAGGGATTCAGGGATTAGTAGTCAATCGTCAGCCCCATCGTTGGGCTGAGCAGCGCCATTATAGCATAGCGCCACGTGATATAATGGCCTGCTTGAGCGTCATCTAAATTGCAGGGTGCTGCCCGAATAGAAGATTAGGGGAGATAGACAATGCCAGCAAGGAGCGATGAGACTGTGCTGATAGGTAATGCACGCATCTATACGATGGACCACGATCTGCCGCACGCCGAAGCTATGGCGGTGCGTGACGGGCGCATCGTCGCAGTGGGGAGAGCGGAGGAAGTAGAGCAGATTGGTGGCCTGCGTCAGATTGATGCTGAAGGGCATGCAATAGTACCGGGGCTGGTAGATGCGCATATTCACCTGCTGTCATATGCGCGGAGCCTGGACAAAGTAAAGCTCGAAGGCGTGCGATCCAGGAAAGAGGCATTAGCGGCTGTGGCCGAAAAAGCGCGTGAGATACCACAAGGGCGGTGGGTGCTGGGCGGTGGGTGGGACAACAATCTCTGGTCCCCGAACGACTACCCTACAAAGCACGACCTCGACATGGTAGCGCCCAATAACCCGGTTTACCTTGACCGCAAAGACCTGCATAGCTGCTGGGCGAACAGTATCGCCCTGCAACTGGCAGGTGTCACCCGCGATACGCCCGATCCGTCGGGCGCTGCTATAGGTCGGGACGAAGCAGGCGAACCGAACGGTATGCTTTTCGAGAGCGCGACCCAGCTCGTACACCGGGCCATAGACGAAGAGCCGGAAGAAGCGACACAGCTGTTGCGGCGCGGCTTGAGGACGCTAGCGAGGCTGGGCCTGACGGGATTCCACGACTGCGAAGGGCCGGACGCCTTCTCTGCATTGCAGGAGCTGGACGCTCGCGGTGAGCTGCCACTGCGGGCGATTATCCTCCTTGCGTATGACACTTTAGATGAGTCTATCGCTGTCGGGTTGAAAACAGGTTTTGGGTCGGACCGGCTGCGAGTGGGTCCGGTGAAGATATTCAGTGACGGCTCCCTCGGCTCGATGACAGCCGAGATGCTGCAACCGTACGAAGGGCACCCTGGGAGGTTGGGCATCGGCACGATTGGCCAGGATGAGATGGAAAAAGCTATCGTGCGAGCGGCTGCGGCGGGGATACCAGCCGCTGTACATGCCATAGGCGACGCCGCCAACAGGCGCGTGCTCGACGCCTTCCAGAAGGCGCGAGAGGTAGAGAAGCCCCGCATGGCAGGGGCGCTTGTCCATCGCATTGAGCACGCGCAGCTACTACACCCCGACGATATACCGCGTTTCGCAGCATTAGGCGTGGTAGCCTCAATGCAGCCTATCCATGCCACCTCTGATATGCTGGTTGCTGACCGCCTCTGGGGGGAGCGCGCCCGATATAGCTACGCATGGAGAAGCCTGCTTTGGTCGGGTGCACTGCTGGCCTTCGGCTCGGATGCGCCGGTAGAGACGCCGAACCCTTTCGCGGGCATACACGCGGCAGTAACACGGCAGGACGCGCAAAGCAACCCCGAAGGGGGTTGGTACCCGCAGGAGCGGCTAACGGTGGAAGAGGCGGTGCGGGCTTACACAGAGGGCGCGGCGCGATCAGCGCCTTATCTGCCCGGTGTCACAGGCACGCTATCTCCAGGCGCGGCTGCCGATTTTCTCCTCCTCGACCGGGACATCTTCGAGATAGAGCCATCGCAGATAAGGGTGGCGAAGCCTCTCGCCACCATCGTGGGAGGCAGGCCAGTTTACGATCCGCAGGGTCTTTTCTCGCCTGGGTAGCTGCGTGAGGGCTAACTCAGCTTTAGCGGTCGAACACTAACCTACTATGTCTTCCCCGCCATCTACGCCCAATACGTTGCCCGTTACCCAATCGGCGGCATTGCCGGGCCTGGCGAGAAGGGCGATAAAGTGCGCGATATCCTCCGGGGTGGTGAGTCGTCCCGAAGGGTTGCGGGCAAGTGCGCCTTCGATTAGCAGCTCGTTCCCTGGGATGCGCCGCAGAGCAGGAGTATCCGTGACACCTGCGCGGATTGCGTTGGCGGTCACGCCGCGAGGGGCTAACTCATAAGCTAGCTGCCGAATGTGCGATTCAAGCGCGGCCTTGGCAGCAGAAACCGCCCCGTAGTTGGGGACGATGCGCTGAGAACCTGCCGAGGTCATAGCGAATATGCGGCTGCCGCGCCCCAGCATGTTGCGCCCTACAAGGTCTTGCGTCCAGTAAACGAGGGAGTGGGCCATGACCCTCAATGTCATATCCATGTTTTCTTCGCTGATCGCATCTTCGGGCCTGGCCGCGATGAAGGGCTTGAGAGTACCGAAGGCAAGCGAGTGGAGAAAGACCCTGAAGCCGGAGCCATTCATCTCAGCCGCCATTTTATCAAGCGCATCACGCCTGCGGTCGGGGTTGGCAGCGTTCATATTGAAGGGTATGTACTTGTGGCCGGAGGCTTCGATGCGGGCTTTGGTTTCCTCAAAGGCATCCTGGTCAGTTGGGCGGCGCAAATGTACCCCACAGATGTTGAGGCCGGCTTCCTCAGCGAGAGCGGCAGAGGTGGCTGCCCCGAAACCGGAAGACGAGCCAAGGACCAGCGCCCAGCCGAGATTGGCAGGCTCCCGTTGCTCGCTGCCGATTGTGTCTGTGGCGCTGCTGTTAGCGGTGTTTTCCATATAGAAGTCTCCTGAAGAGAGGGTAATAGGCGGCATCATTATAGCATACGATTGAGGTAGAGGTTGGCCTACCAGCGCACGCGCACATCACCGACGCGGCGGGTTAGCTTGTGGTCGTCCATTTGCTCCAGGAAGGGGATGGCGTATTTGCGGGTGGTGCCGAATATCTCGCGCATGGCGGCAACATTGATCTCACCGCGCTCGTCAATTGTCTGCAAGATACGGGCGCACATCTTCTCGTACGCCTCCGGTGTGTAAAATATACCTTCTTCTATCTTTACAAGCTCGCTTGTATCTACAAGCGCGGCTACCACTTCAGGCTCTACCCCTAACTCGGTGGGCGAAGGTGGGGAATAGGGATTCTCGGCGAGGGCATGGAGCAATCGCCCTACCTGCGCCTGTTGAGCGGGCGAATAGCTCGGCTTGTGCTCAGGGAGCCTGTAGGTAGTTGCATCTTCGGCTATGAGGCCGCTTGTCAGGCCGAGGGCCATTAACTGCGGGAAGGCGCGGGAGGTTACACTCTGCCCTAATCTGCTCTTTAGCTCCTCCTTACTCATCCCACGTTTGAGAGGGTGTTGGGCGTGATGCTGCCCAAGCAGCGCCTTGACGCGCTCCATCGTATCCTCCCAGGCTACGCTTGAGATAACCAGCGTGGTTGGCTGTGCGCTGAACGAGCTGTTGCGGTCGCCATTTAATTGCAGGATGTGTCTCTTTTCGCGCAACTTGGTGAGAGCTTCGTTGGCCTGAGCTTTCTCCAGCCCGCACCTTTCGATAACCATCTTTACTTCTTGCGCTCTGCTTCCGAGGGCTTCTAGAATTAGCTCTTCGGGGGTGCCGCGCTGCAAGGTTTGCAGCGTCTGGAGAGTGGGTGCGTGGAAGCGTTTGTGCCTGCGCGGGCGTGGGTCCACTACCTGGCCTCCCCCTATTGTAAGGCCGGGGGAAGGGCGGCGCACGATGTAGCGGTCGCCCTTTATCAGGGCTATAGCATCTCGCAGACGCAGCTGCGCCCAGGCTCGCTCCCCAGGCTCAAGGCGGTTGGCGTCAAGAAGAGTTATTTGGCATGGAGTTTCCGCAGAGCCTGTAAAGAAATCCAGCCCTTCGTTTTGCTCAACAGGAGAGGGCGCACCGGGCAGCAGGTCCAGGTAGACATCAATGCGCTCTGTAGGCTCCAACCACCCGGGCGTGGTAAGTACCATACCCCGCGCTAGCTCCTCTACTTCCACGCCTGTGATGTTCACAGCCACGCGGTTGCCCGGCCCTATACTATCTGTTTTGTGCTTGTGGCTCTGGAGGCCGCGCACACGGCTCTTGATGCCGGGAGGCACCACAACCACCTCTTGCCCTGTATATAGCGAGCCGTCTATGAGAGTGCCTGTCACTACGGTGCCGAAGCCCGCTATCGTGAAGGCACGGTCTATCGGCAAGCGGGGGCGTCCACGGTCGGCTCTTGGCTGCGTGCTCTCAAGGAGGTGGTCTATCTCGGCGCGCAGCGCGTCCAGACCTTGCCCTGTTCGCGCTGAGACGGGGACGAGCGGGGCGGCGGCGAGGGTAGTGCCTCTCAGCCACTCGCGCACTTCCTCCTGCATCAAGGCGAGCCAGTCGTCGTCAACGGCATCGCGCTTGGTGAGCGCCACAATACCTCTATCGACCCCCAGCAGATGCAATATATCGAGGTGCTCGTCGGTTTGGGGCATGGTGCCTTCGTCAGCGGCGATCACCAGCAGAGCAGCATCGAGGCCGCCCACCCCCGCCAGCATATTCTTGATAAAACGCTCGTGCCCCGGCACATCCACGATCGACACTTCGCGCCCGGAAGGTAGAGTAAGCCAGGCGAAGCCGAGATCTATCGTCATCTCGCGCGCCTTCTCCTCTTGCAGACGGTCGGGATCTATGCCTGTAAGAGCTTTAACCAGAGTAGATTTGCCGTGGTCAACGTGTCCGGCGGTACCGATAACATACATAGGGGTGACTGCTGAGTGCTGACTGGGTGTAGTGAACAGCGTGTAGCCATTGTATACCAAGAAGTGCTCAGAGACAAACAGGAAGGACCGAGTAAATGTTCAGACTAGGGGTGAAGCAATCGTCAAGGGGTATATGCGCGGGCGTGCCGCCACCCGCCCTCACCCCCAAACCCCCAAACCCCTTCTCCCATGAAGGGAGAGGGGGCTAGGCTGGCCCATCCACCCTTAGGCTAAACGCTTACAGGACCGAGCTACTTTGCCTGGGCCTCATCACTCACTCCTGCGCCTCACCGGACGCCGATATAAAGGGCCAGCAACGACGCCTGGAAGATGAAGATGCCTATGCTTGCCAGCAAAGCGTGCATCATCGGCACATAATATAGCTTCTGGACGTAGCGCGTGGCGAGTACGGTGGTGATCAGGACGCCGGCCAGCCAGAACATCTGCGCGATAACAGATGGCATACCGATACCTATGAGCGCGGTAGAGAGGAGTATCATGAATAGGCGAGGTGTCTGCAACTGCAAATACGAGTGTACAGTCTGGTTGAACTGCCCACTGCCCACAAGCAGCTCGCCTACAGCCTGTACCAGTCTGGCAACGAAAGGCAACTCTGCAACTCCAACCACCAGCAAAAGAGCCACCCAGACAAATTGAAGCCACGATGGCGACCTTGGCCCAGCGTGCAGCATCAGATCTATGAGCAGGCAGAGGGGAGGCGCGGCAGCTATAAGGGCCTGGGTGCGGAGCACCTTCTGCCAGACAACTTCCGGCCCTTTATCCTCGGTAGTCACGCCATATTCGTCTGTACGGCTCTCTGCTGCATGGCGGGAGATGCGAGTGAGCGCGGCGTTCGGCTCTAGTACCAGTTGCGCTATTGGCATAACCACATCTTCCTCGACAAAGGTCTCGATGCTAGGCGTGACCATACCCGCTGCTTGCGCCATGTAAGCCATGATAAGCTGCAACAGGCGGTCGAAGTTCTTTATGTCGGAGGTAATGAGCAAGCCACGCTCGCCGTTGTGGGCGGCACCCGCGAGGGCCGGTATTATCCTCAGCATGGGGGCGGGGGTCTTCGGGTAGGTATCGCCTTTGAGAGGTATCATAACTACGTAGCGTCCTCTTGCGGGCAGCTCCATTATCCGCAGCACGCCAACCTGCTCCCAGGGCACATGTCGCACGCCCATCAGCTCGCTTACGCCCAGTCCGGCAGGTGTTATCTTTAGCGAGGAGAATAGATTGAGTAGCAAAGCAGCCACGCCCGATGCTAACACTACTCCAAGCAATGCACCTAGCAGGTTCCAGCTAACCAGGGCTGCCAGAGGTGAGCCGGACGCGTGCTGCACTAATGACACCCCTACCGCCGCCAGATGTGCCACCCCGATGATGACAAGCGTCGCAGCGAGGGCGGTGGCTGTGATAACCCAGTTGCGCGAGTACTCAAAGAGACCCTGTAGCGCCGACTGGTGAAGCTCTGCCGCCAGCGACTGCAAATTAGAGAAGGCCGGCTCGTTAGTGTCTACTATTATGCTCTGGCTCTTCGCGTTTCGGCCCAGGGGAAGCGAAAGGAGTGATTTAGGTTGTAATCCCATCTGTGTTGCATTGCCTCCGAGCATATCCTACCATCGTGGTTGGCCCCGGACAATAGCCCATCTGGTACCTGTTGCTCTGGGACTTTAGGCCCAACACCCGTTGCCAGGAGAGTTAGGACGAGGCGTTTCACGTTTCATCTCTCCCTGTTATAATTCGCTTGGGAGGTGGCCGTTATGGATGATAGGCAGGGTGGGCAGAAGGCACAAGGAGAGCTTACTGAAGCGGAGGAAGCTAACAGGTACAATACACTCGGTATAGCTCAGGCGACGCAGAATATGCCGCAGCAGGCTATTGTAGCTTTCACGAAGGCGATAGAGTTTGATCCCGCCAATCCAGGGTACTACTACAACCGGGGCATTGTCTATGCCAACGATGCGGCGCTCCCTCTTGCCCTCGAAGATTTCAACAGGGCGCTTGAACTAAGGGGAGACGACGCGGATATTCTCAACAACCGGGGCAACGTCTATTTGATGATGGGTGATTACGACGCCGCGCTCGCGGACCTTACTCTTTGCATAGAGTTAAACCCTAACCAGCCGGAGCCATACAACAACAGGGGTGCTGTGCTGGCCCAGAAGGGCGAATATGTCGGCGCGATCATAGACTTTAGCAGGGCCATAGACACCAAGCCGCAGTACGCCGAGGCCCACTTCAACATGGCTCGCGTGAATGCCCGCATGGGACGCTGCGACCTCGCATCGGCGCATCTCAAGGAGGCGATAGGCTACCAGCCCGCCTACAAGCAAATGGCCCGCGTCCTCGGCGACTTCGAGCCATGCAAAGGCGAGCCCGGCTTCACGGTGGATGTTTAGCCGGGGCAAGCAGAGGGTAATGTGAGTGCAGCACTACTGTGTGCAAAAATGCTGCGTGCAAGCGTGGTATACTAGCGTGCAACAACACATATTGTCTTCATCGTGTACGAAAGTAGTTCGAGGCCTTCATGCTCCGAGAGCAACTAAGTTTATTTATTGCTACCGAATTACCCCCTCCACTAAAATGGGCGGGCGGTAAAAGGTGGCTATTACCAACTCTCACTCAGCTATACAAACCCCATTCCCGTCGCCGGCTTGTGGAACCCTTTGTGGGCGGCATGGCAGCCACGCTCGGTATCCAGCCCAATGCTGCGCTCTTGAACGATGTCAACCCGCACCTGATAAACTTCTATAGATGGCTACAGAGCGGTCTACGCATAAGCTTACATATGGAGAATGACCGAGACTTATTCTACAACTATCGTGAGCAATTCAACACCCTGGTACGTACCGGCAAGGCAAATAGCAGAGAAGCCGGCGAACTTTTTTACTATCTAAATAGAACGTGCTTCAATGGTTTGTGCCGCTTCAACAGCAGGGGTGAGTTTAACGTTCCTTTCGGCAAATACAAGAACATCAAGTACAAACATGATTTCAGTGCATATACCACCACCCTGTCAGGCTACGATTTTTCTGTGGGTGATTTTACTAAGCTCTGCCTGGACGCAAATGACTTCATCTATGCAGACCCACCTTACGATGTGCAATTCACGACTTATAGCGCAGGTGGCTTCTCATGGGAGGACCAGCTGCGTCTGGTGGAATGGCTTGCTCTGCAGCCAGGCGCAGTAGTGGCCTCAAATCAGGCGACCGAACGAATACTGGACCTCTATAGCAGTTATCGGTTCGACATCAAGATTATTCAAGCGCCGAGAATGATCTCCTGCACAGGAGATAGGTCTCCTGCCCTAGAGATGCTAGCTACTAAAGGAGTCTGATGTGGCACCAGGCAACACGAACAGTGGCGGAGTCCTGGAGTCTTCTGTCATTCCAGCGCTCGATAAAAACGGGTATAAGTACATGAGCCAACAAATTATAGGCACAAGCATCAAGGGCAAGAAGCACAGGATTGATGTACTCATCGAGACTCCTGTCGGGAGCGAAATACCTGTGTCGGTAAAGTGGCAGCAGACATCGGGAACAGCAGAGGAAAAGGTACCTTACGAAGTAATCAAGCTAATCCACGCAGTAAAGACGAGTGCCGGCAAGTATGCATACGCTTACCTTGTGATCGGGGGAACTGGCTGGACAACGAAAGAGTTCTACCTCGAACACGGTCTTCGTGAATACATACGCGACTATGACCTTGTGCGTATAGTTTCACTCGATCACTTTATAGCACTCGCAAATCGCAAAGCTTTATAGCCTTTTCTTCCAATTCTTACTTGAGATTCGGCATTACCTCTTGCGCGAATAAACGTATTGTGTCAGGCCTGGTGAGGTCGTTGCGGAAGTAGATTACGAAGTACTCTACGCCAGCATCTATTAGGTCGTGGTAGTGATCTACTACTTCGCTGGGGGTGCCGACGAAAGTACCCTGGCGGTATTCTTCCAGGCTGCGCTTGCCACGCCTTTTTGCTGTGGCTTGCTCTGGGTCCTGTCCCGGCTCGAGTAGCGTCACGAAGGAGTGCGAGGTCTTCAGTATGTCGTTGTAGTCGCGGCCTATTGTTTCGCAGTGGCCTTTCAGCACCTGGAACTTGTGGCGGTGAAGCTCAGGGTCAGGACCGCTGATGTTGCAGGCGTCGCCGTACTTTGCTACCAGCTTGAGGGTCACTTTCTCGCCACCACCGCCTATCCATATCGGAATATGCGGCTTCTGCGCACCCTTCGGCTCGTTGATAGCGCCGCGTACCTGGTAATATTTGCCCTCAAAGGTGGCGTACGGCTCCGTCCACATGGCGAGTATGATCTGCAACGCCTCATCCAGCATTCGCAGGCGCTCCGGCCCATCAGGGAAAGGATAGCCATAAGCATTGAACTCTTCTTCGTACCAGCCTGCACCTATGCCAAAGTCGAGCCTGCCGTTGCTCAACACGTCTACGGTAGAAGCCATCTTGGCGAGTAAAGCAGGGTTGCGATAGTTGTTGCATGTCACCATCTGGCCGATCCTTACCGTTGTGGTGTCTCGCGCCAGGGCAGC
>DAHVFG010000066.1:0-15389 GCA_027317125.1 Chloroflexota bacterium
GGCACGGCAGGCACGGCAGGTGCTTGACCCTTGCCTTGCTGCTGCGCCTGCTGTGGGACGCTAGCTACACCTATGGGAGGAGATGATGTAGTCTGCCTGGCAGAGAAGCCTCCGGCAAGCGCCCACACAGCTATAATTATCATGCAACCCAGAATTAGTAGCTTGGCGATCCTGGCTATCGTGGGGCGGATGTTGCGCTGCATTCCTTCTCTCCTCTTTACTACTTGCTAGACAAGCCGGTGTGACTATCTGGCATATGCGTCATGCGAGGCGGCAGCTGGAGGGCGCAAAACATCGTATATGCCATGCATATTGAAGACAATGGATCGAAGTATGTTGATGTGCCGTATTATAGCACACAGCGAGGGGTGCTTTGTCAACAGGCATTTGCTAGATTACTGGCTACAGTACACCCTCATGTTCTACAAATCTCTTTCCCAGGAGGAGTTCTGTTCATGTTATAATTAACAGATAACAGATTGTAGCTAGAAAGAAAATAAATGCCACCCAAGACAAAGATTCGAACGATGTTCGTCTGCCAGCAGTGCGGGAGCGAGCAGCCTAAATGGACGGGCCGTTGCCCCGACTGTGGTGAGTGGAACTCCTTTGTGGAGACCACCGTAAGCGCGCCGACCCCATCAGCAAGCGCAGTTGCAAGGTCTGCGGAGGGGACGGGCAACCGTCCTACCCCTATCTCGCAGGTGCAAAACGAGCACTTTCGACGTGTCACCATACCTGGGAACGAGTTCAACCGGGTGCTTGGCGGAGGTATAGTTCTCGGCTCGCTGGTGCTGATCGGTGGAGACCCGGGGATTGGCAAGAGCACACTGCTGCTACAAGTAAGCGCGGAGCTTGCTCTGTGGGGTGATAAGCCTGTGCTTTACGTTTCAGGAGAGGAAAGCCCGCAGCAGATCAAGCTGCGCGCTTCCCGACTCGACCTCAACCCCGACAGGCTTCTTCTGCTGTCGGAGACTGACCTGGAAGCTGTGGTTGCCCAGGTAGAGGCGTTGCAGCCCGGCCTGGTGATCATCGACTCGATACAGACGGTCTTCCTGCCTGACCTTACCTCGGCTGCGGGGTCGGTGAGCCAGGTGCGGGAATGCACCTCACGATTGACGCGCATAGCCAAGACGCGCAATATCCCGATGTTCCTGGTGGGGCACGTTACCAAGGAGGGCGCTATCGCCGGGCCTCGCGTGCTGGAGCATATGGTAGATGTGGTGCTCTATCTGGAAGGTGACAGATTCCACCAGTACCGCCTGCTGCGCGGGGTCAAGAACCGCTTTGGTTCGACAAATGAGGTGGGCGTCTTTGAGATGGGCAACGAAGGGATGGTCGAGGTAGGCAATCCATCGGCGGCATTTCTGGCCGAGCGGAGCAGCGACTCGCCCGGCGCATCCGTAGCAGTAACCCTTGAGGGCACCAGGCCAATTCTCGTGGAGGTGCAGGCGCTTACCTCTGAAACGAGCTTCGGCAACCCACGCCGCACCGCTAACGGTATAGACCTCAACCGCCTTCTATTGCTGACGGCTGTGTTGAGCAAGCGAGTGGGGCTGGGGCTGGGGAACCAGGATATATACGTCAATGTGGTGGGCGGCCTTAAGATAACCGAGCCCGCGATTGACCTCGCGGTAGCCACAGCTATTGTATCATCGTACCGCGAAATACAGGTAGACCCTGAAGTTGCGCTCATCGGCGAGATTGGTCTCTCCGGCGAGCTGAGGAGCGTGGGACAGCTGGACCGCCGCCTGAATGAAGCTGCCAAGCTCGGCTTTACACGCGCTATATACCCACATACGGGCCGCAAGCTGGCCTTGCCGCAGGGGATGAAGGGCAGGTCGGTCGCCACTGTGCAGGAGGCTATAGAGGACGCGCTGGTGAAGTAAGAAGTGCCGTCTCGACAGCTAGTATGACCCCAACACCCACACCTGTCTCATATCTTCAGTCTCTTAACACCTCAGATCCCGTTGTGCAAATATTGCTCAATGTGATACGGGCGCTGTTGATCCTTGTGGTGGCGCTGGTGCTGGCGCGCTTCGCCAAGAGGTGGGTGGTCGGGCTATCCTCACGCAGTCGCGTCAATCTCAATGTGGCTACCTTGCTCGGCAACCTGGCGCAGGTGATAGTGGTAGTAGTTGGCATCATCCTCATGCTGCCCTCATTCGGGGTGGATTGGACAGGTCTGCTCACCCTGGTGGGGGCTGCGGGGCTGGCTATCTCGCTCTCGATGCAGGACCTGTTGAGGAATGTAATCGCGGGCATCTATCTGTTGATGGAGCAGCCTTTCAGCATAGGAGACCGGATCAGTGTGAAAGAGGTAACAGGCGTGGTGCGCGGGATCGAGCTACGCACCACGATACTTTGCACAGAGGAGAACTTGCAGGTTGTTGTGCCAAACAGCGTGGTGCTCAACGAAATAGTAACTAATCGCTCAGCTTCTGACTTGCAGCGGCAGGTGATAGTCGTTAGCACGGGCAAAGGAAGCTTGAGCGAAACGAGCCACGAGATAGACCGTGTGCTGCAAGGCTTTGACGAAATCGCTGCCACGCCTGCACCTGTAGTTGCCCTCGAAGGGGTGAACGATGGTGTAGCAAGGCTGCGCGTCGAGTTCTGGGTGCCGGCAGCCTCACGTGTGGCAATCACTCCCAGGGTCGTAGAAGCGCTTGAGGGCTACTTCCCTGGCGCAAATGTAGTGGTGGTGTGAACGGAATTGTGAACTCACGTTACGCAGGGGAGTAGAAAGGCACAAGTTGGGGTAGTGAGTGCTTGTTTCTTCGGCAGCTTGCGTAAGGTGAGATGTAAAACGCTGGCATAGTAAATGCAACCCCAAAGGTAGGCTTGGTGGCGATGCGAAACTAGCCGAGCAATGTTATACTCTTTAGGCTGTATGCCAGGGTTGTACATATCCAGATTAAGGGTGCAGGGGCGAGATAAATCTCGCTCCTACGAACAATCTTCGATGATGGACGAGCATGAGCTAAAGGCGCTGGCCGATCGCGTTTATCGCCTGGAAATTGCAGTCCAGGAATTACATCGCACGGTCGCGGAGCATGGGCTGCAACCTACGCAGCTACTCTCTCCCTCGGCCTATCCGCCGCAAGCACAGCCCGGCCAGCAGCCTTCATTGCCTCCGCCTCCTCCTACCGCCCCACGTCCTGAGATGCGGTTGTTTCCCGAAAGTTTTGATTCTGTACGAAGCGGCGGGTGGTGGCTGAACAAAGCCGGGATAGCCCTCCTCCTGCTTGGGCTGGCTTTCCTGTTCAAGTATGCGGTTGATCGTGGCTGGCTGACCGAGCAGGTGCGCGTTGCGTTCGGGCTGATACTCGGCACGCTTCTGCTGCTGGCCGGGCTGGGGGTGCGCAAGGAACACGAGAACTTCAGCCAGGTGTTGATGGGCGGGAGCATCGCTGCCTACTACATTACGGGCTATGCGGCCTTCCAACTCTACCATCTGGTTGATTTCGGAATCGCCTTTGGCTTCATGGCGCTCATCACCGCACTGGCCCTATTCCTATCCGTGTACCGTGATGGCGTTGTGCTGGCCCTCATAGGCGCGATAGGCGGGCTTGCGACACCCTTCCTCTTGCATACCGATACTGTAAATATACCGGCCCTTATTGGCTATACCTGCCTGGTGCTTGCGGGCACAACCGCCATCTTCATGTTCCGAGGGTGGTACTCGCTGCTGTGGACTTCGTTCGTGGGGGGCTGGGTAGTTTTCTTCTTAGCTAAGTTCTTCAGCGGAGATACTTCTATCTCTGACAAATGGTCGCTACAAGGAGGAGCTGTGTTCGCTCTGGTGGCGTTCTGGCTATTGCCTGTGGCTCGGAAAGCTTTGTGGAACGACAATGCCTTGTGGCTCTCTCGATATAGCAAGGGAGGGGATGAATCCGTCCCTGAGGGCATGATCCAAGTTGATATAGTAAGCCTCGCTCTTTTGACGTTCTTTACTTTTTTGCTTGTAGTGACCTTCTCGATGGCCGTCTGGCGATCGCTGGTCTCGCAGCAGGCGTGGGGTTGGATAATGCTAGCGGGTGCATTGGCGGTGGCCCTTATTACATGGGGCCTGCGGTCACGCAACCTGATGCTCGCGCACATGCACGCGCTGGTGGCGGCGGGCCTTCTGACGCTGTCCCTGGCGCTGCTGCTCCAGGGTAGCAACAACGATAACGATGCCGCTCTTTATCTGGCCCTTGCGCTGGAGGCAACCGCTCTGCTGACTATCTCCAGGTGGTTCTTGCGCGACTCGGTCTCGGCGGCGGGGCATCTTGTGTTCCTTGGGCTTGCTCTGTGGTTTACGGGGCGTATCGCCGAAGGCAACAGTGCTCAGACTGCCGTGTTCAATGCCAAGGGCCTGCTTGATCTGGCTGTCATTGCGCTGGTCTTTGTGGCGTCCTTCTTTGCCACGCCGCCTAAAGAGTTCGGCCGGGTTTATAGGGCGGCGGCGCACGTTGGTCTGCTTGCATGGCTGTGGCGCGAGTTTTCTATCCTGCCCGATGGCAGGCCATATATAACGATAGCCTGGGGTATATACGCGCTCGGGCTTCTGGTGGCCGGGGTGCTACTGTCCCGCAATCGTGCCCTTATAAACACGGCTATCGCCACGCTCTTTCTTGTGGTAGCCAAGCTCTTCCTGGTGGACCTGGCGGTGGACCAGGTATGGCGGATTCTGCTCTTTCTCGGGTTCGGCGGCCTGTTCTTGTTCGTCAGCTACTACTTGCAGAAGCTGTTCAGCCAGCCGCCAAAAGAGGCCGGTATGCCAGGTGAGCAGGGTGAGGTTCGAGGCGGGCATCAGGCTTGAGCTTACTATCTACTTGCGTGCCATACAGGTGGCTTTCGACGCTTTCCGCCAACTTCAGTCTGTGCAACTAGCTGAGTAAGGTGAGTTGTAATTCATAATTCGTAATTCCGCCCAAGGATAAAAGTGCCTATCTCCATCTCGCAGAATAATATTCACCGCCTGGGAGTGATGGGTGGGTCTTTCGATCCGGTGCACATGGCGCACCTGATCTCAGCTGAGACTGTGTGTGAGGAATTAGCCCTTGACCTTGTGCTGTTCGTTCCGGTGGGCCAACAGCCGCTGAAGGAGGGCAAGCCTGTCGCTTCTGCTGAGCAGAGGTTGGCTATGGTGGCAGGGGCCATTGCAGACAATCCCCGCTTTGCCCTCTCGCGTGTGGATGTAGACCGCCCCAGCCCGTCGTATACAGTGGAAACTTTGCGGCAACTGCGAACTGAGTGGGGCGAGCAGTTAAAGATGTGGTTTATTGTGGGAAGCGACTCGCTCCGTACCTTTGCCGGCTGGCATGATCCTGAGGGCATTCTGGCCCAAGCGCGGTTGGCGGTGGTGAAACGGCCCGGCGTCATTGTGGATTTTTCTGCGCAGGTAACAGCGGTGCCGCAACTGGCGACCTCAGTAGACTGGGTGGAAGCGCCGCTCATAGATATATCAGCCACCAATTTGCGCCGCCGTGTTGCGGAGAGGCGCTCGATAAGGTATAGAGTGCCCGACTCGGTGCGCGACTATATTGAGGCGAATGGCCTTTATCGCCGATGACGCCCGCCTGATGCTATTCCGTTTTGGTCTGCAACTTTGGGTAAAGCCTTTGCGTAGATAATGTCAGGCAGCAATAATTGGTACTTCTACCGGAGTGCAGATATATGGATAGCAGCGGCGGCTATAACTCCCCACCCCAGCCTGAGATGGACCCAAACGCGACGAGGTATTTCCCACCTCAGGGCGAGCAATCTCACTATAGCGATCCAAACAGAGGCCAGACAACTCCTTTATCCAGAGCTGATCCAGAGCCTTCGAGCAGGGAGATTGCGACTATACCTCTGCTGGGTATAGCGCTTGTGGTTGGTTTCGTAATCATGTTGGGCGGCTTGGCGGCATTTAGTCGCTCCGGCAGTATGGCTATCCCCTCCAACTCACATGCTGCGCCGCAGTTCAATAGAGATAAGCCCCCCTGGTTCGCGCAGCCGCCATCAGGCCCAGAATCAGCGCCTTTTGTGGCTCCTCTTGCCCCAGGCGGGCTAGCTACGCCAGGGAGAGACGATTTGCAGGACAAACAGGATGCTCAGGCGTCACGCGGCTCCTTTGGTGCTAAATGGCGTAACGCGGGCGTGCCGGGAGGCGATCAGAACCTCGGCAAGCTCTTGCCTTTCGCGCTGATTGGGCTGGGCGTTTTCTTTCTAGTCAGCCGTTCGCGCAGACAGTATAGACGATATATGTAGCTTTTGACTTGCACAATTGCCAGAGAGTAGCCGAGAGAAGCAGTAACAAGGAGAAGATAATGAACAGCTATAACACCAATCAGGACGCTTCGCCGCAGCCGGGCGCAGAGCAAGGCGCGACACACCACTTCCCTCCTGTGCAGGGAAGCTACAGCCAGGGCCCGCCGACGCTACAGCCGACTTACAACCAGGAGCAGGCGCAGCCGCCTCAGGCTCCTCAGTATCAGCCTGCACAGAGCACGGGCGTGTCGTCATACGGCAGCTACAGCCAACGGGGGCCGCAGCCTGCTGAGCGTCGTGGGCGGGACCGTACGATGCTGGGGCTAATACTAATCGGCGGCGGCTTGCTCTTTGGCCTGACAGAGTTTTCGATCATACCGGGCTTCGGCAACATGGTGCTGCTACTGGTGGGCGCTATATTCATGTATGCCTACTTCCAGACTCGCCCCGGCTATCGTGTGGGATTTCTTATACCGGGAGCTATTCTCCTGGGCATAGGAGCGGGTGAGCTTCTTTCCAGCCTGGCGTTTGTAAGCTTCTGGCGCGGCGGTGACATAACGGCCTTCACTCTGGGCCTCGGCTTCTGCCTCATTTGGGCTTTCGAGCGCAAGCACTGGTGGGCGCTGATACCAGGGGGCATACTGGTGCTGTCCAGCCTTTCAAGCGTCTGGATGATTGGCAATTTATGGCCTTTAGCTTTGATAGTGCTTGGCGCTTATCTGCTGATAGACCAGTCGCGCCGCAAGCAGATGAGGTAGACGGAGCATACACCTGGTCTGAGATAGGCCCTTAGCAGCGACTTTGGTTATGCTAAAGATTACGGCTTGTGGGCAGTGGCTTTTACTCTTCATCATTCTTACTGATACAACAGCAGGCATAGTCTGCTGTTGTATTTTGTTTTAATTACTCATCGAACGCATGGCTGCTGTAAAGGCGTTATCTCCCAAGCTGGGTAAGGTGAGTAAATCATATTGTAAGTGTTCAGATTAGGGGTGGAGCAATCTTCAAGGAGTAGCTGTGGAGGCGTACCCTCACGCACCCTTACTTACCCTCACCCCATGCCCCTCTCCCATGAAGGGAGAGGGGGCTTTATTGCTGGGGAGTATATCTCCCATCAAGGGAAAGGGGGGCTAAGCTAGCCCCTCCCCCTTGAATCTGAACAGTTACATTATGTTTTGCGATTGTCTGCTACGTGTGCGCTATGTTATAATCCCCGCGCTACCATTTGAATGAAGAGGGGTCAAAGTAGATGAGTATCCTGGTAAATAAAGACACGCGGTTGCTTGTGCAGGGCATAACAGGACGCGAAGGCGCGTTCCACACAGAGCAGATGATAGAGTACGGCACCAACGTGGTTGGCGGTGTCACACCCGGCAAGGGGAGCACGACCACGCAGGGGAGCGTGCCCGTTTTCAATACAGTGGCCGAAGCTGTAAAGGAGACCGGGGCCAACGTCTCGATTAGCTTTGTGCCTGCCTCTATCGGTGGGGCCGACGCTATACTGGAGGCGCTCGCGGCGGGAATACCTCTCGTTGTATCTATCACAGAGAATATTCCGGTGCTCGACATGATGCGCGTGTACGATATTCTCAAAGAGAGTAAGAGCCGCCTGATTGGGCCTAACTGCCCTGGCCTTATCACCCCCGGCGAGGCCAAGGTGGGCATTATTCCCGGTTATATTTGCCAGCCTGGGGGCGTCGGTATGGTGTCGCGCTCAGGCACGCTTACTTACGAGGTTATTTATGCCCTCACCGAGAAGGGAATGGGGCAGTCTACTGCTGTGGGCATAGGTGGCGACCCTATTCATGGCATGGATTTTATTGATTGCCTGCGTATGTTCCAGGACGATCCGCATACAGAGAAGATAGTGATGATGGGGGAGATAGGGGGCGACGAGGAAGAGAAAGCCGCAGCATTCATAAAAGAGTATGTCACCAAGCCCGTAGCCGCCTATATAGCTGGGCGCACAGCCCCACCAGGGAGGCGCATGGGCCACGCCGGCGCTATTGTCTCAGGCGGCGCAGGCACCGCGCAGGGCAAAATCGACGCCCTGGAAGCGGCAGGTGTAAAGGTAGCGCGTATCCCCACGCAGATACCCGGATTGCTGAGCTGAACGAATCATGAATTACCTCACCATGGCATTCTGAAAGGCGGTTGGCCGGGATCAGGCTTTAATCGCGCGCCGTGAGATGACCTTACCGCTAATTCACCATTGGCGAAGCCTTACATGGAGGGCGCATTGATCGACATTAACCAGCTTATACAAAACAGCGTTGAGCGGCAGCGCAACATGGAGGCCAAAGGGATATATTTTCTTGGGGATATCAACGATGAGGCTGCGGAGCGCTTTGGGCAGGCTCTGGTTTCGATGTCGGTGGAGAGGCAAGGGAACGCCGACCAGCCAATTACAATCTACATCAACTCAGGTGGTGGCTCGGTAGGCTCAGGGCTGGCTATGATGCAGATGATCTATCGCATGCGCACACTTTACAAGGTGACGATCAACACGGTGGTCACGGGCTATGCTTACTCGATGGGGGCCATAGTCTTCCAGGCGGGCGATAGGCGGCTGATGGGATCTTTCTCCACCCTCATGCTTCACTCGCCTCAGTGGTTTCTCTCAGGCAGCGACCAGCAGATCTTCAATGATTACGCCACTCTTGCCCGCCACTATAAAAGCCTGGTCAGCAACATTTTCTCCCAGCGCTCGGGCCACAACAATGCTACATGGTGGGAGAACTTCATCTACTCAGGGCGCGACCGCTTCCTGACGGCTGAAGAGTGCCTCTCGCTCGGCCTCGCTGATGAAATCTATGGCCTTCAACTGACCACGCCGCCGCCGCCCACGCCCGGAGCGGGCATCGCACCGAACGATGCGCAGGTGTGAATTATGAATCAAGAATTACTAATTCATAATTCCGGCGAAGGCTGAAGGGGAAGCGTTTTGGATGGGAGTAGCACCGGAGCGCGAACGGCTGTGAAGCAGGCGTGTACTGTGCTGTACAGCGAGCTTCCTGCGCTCGATGCCGCGCAAGCTGAATTGATACTGGCGCAGCTCGTAGGCTCGTGCTCGGTGGAGTGGGCCAGTGTGCCTGCTCCGGGTGTGCCTCTTGTGGCTGGGGTGTCGCGTTTTGGCGAGCACCAGATTGCTATGGTTGCCCTCAATACACCCGTCAGGCAGGAGGTACTTGCGCGCACCGTAGGTGTATCCCCGATGCCCGATGAGCAGCGCCGTGCTCTCATGGCACACCGGGCCGCGATGCGCCTCCTCTACCTTGAAGGCGCGGTTGAGCCTGTTGAGCAATTGACCGCTCTATATCAGGTTGCCACTGTCATGTTATCGCAAGGGGGGCTGGGGATAGTCAACGAGCGTGCTGCTCTGGCGCAGCCAACCGAGCTGCTGGTGGAGTACCTGCCCTTGCAGCCGGGTGAGACTCCGCCGATGCCTTTGTGGGTGGGCGTGGTTACTTTCAACTTGGAAGATGAGGCGCTTGCCCCCCACTATCTAATGCGTACCTATGGCATGGAGCAGTTTGGCCTGCCCGATCTGGGCCTCTACGTCCGAGACCGCTCGCTGGCGGATGATGTTTACCATACGCTTCTCAATGTTTGCCTCTATATGGTAGAAGGGGGTATGGCTTCGCAGCCGCAGCCTGGCACGCGCACTGAGTTCAAGGGGCATACGTATCTCTTCACCGCCCCCGGCTCTGCCGGAGTGGAGTTTGCCAGCCCCACAGGGCTGCTACTGCTGGTAGAGGTATAAAGCGCCTTTGTGGGGAATAAAGGCAAGGGGCCATGGACAGAGAAGCTGAGTGTCATGCCACGCAAGAGAGAGTAAAAAGCCTTATCCAGGCTCTCGATGCCATGCACCCTGACGAGCCGCATGATAACTCTGCGCAAGATACAACGCCAGGAACTTTACTGCTGGCTGTGGGGATTGCGGAGTTGTCGCGAAGGCTGCGTTATGCCACCCGCTCTGTGAGTAAGAGGCGATTTCCGGCTGTAGGAGGCTATTTTACCCTTCAACAGGCGCGTGGGCCTCGCCCGGCTGATCACTCGAAGGGGGAATCAACCCTGCTGACGATGCGTGGACTTTTCCACGAGCAAGAGGGGGGCGTGGTCTTCTTCGACCGCCTGATAGTTATCACCCTTACGCCTGTAAGTGGGCAACGTACGGCAGTACAGGTGGAGTGTAAGCAACCGGAGCTTGACGGATATTACCGCAAGCTTGTATCTACTATAGAAGGGGAGTGAGCGTAGCGCGATAGAGCAGCCCGCTGGAAGGCAAGGCCTACAGCGTCTGGTCAGCCTCTTTCTCTTTGTCACCGACAACTACCAGGCACGAGCCGATGCTGTTGGAGGCGAGATGTATTGCTGTGGTGAAGCCTGCTTCTGCCATGCGTTCCCTGAGGGTAGATACCCACCTGAGCGCACCCCTCGTGGAAGATAACCTGCGCGCTGCTTCGGTCGCGTCTCGGTTATCGTTACTCCCTCTGTAGCCGTAAACTAGCTCGGCAAGCCCCTCGAAAGCTTTGCCTCTAGCGTCTCTCGGCTTGAGCCAGCCTCCTGGCACTATCACTAACCGTCCGCCCCCCGCCAGCACTCTTGCCAACTCCTCTAATGTCTCGCGCCGAGTGATGTAGTCGCTTGGGAAGGTGCTTACAACCGCATCAAAATAGCTGGATGGGAAGGGTAGCGCCTCGGCGCGAGCGCGGCACACCCTCATAGTTATACCCAGCCTCCTGCTTTTTAGCCTGGCCTGCCTGAGCATCTGCGCCGAGAGGTCTACGCCCCACGCCTCGTAACCGGCTCGGAGCAGGGCAACCTGCAAGCTGCCTGTGCCCATGCCTACCTCCAGCAGACGAGCGCCTCTTAGAAAGTGGAGCGATGTGCGCTGCCAGAGTCGCCACTGCCCCAGGAAGAATGTGCGGCTCACCCAGTCATAAGCCCAGGCAAAAGGGCCGTACAGCGCCTCGAATGCAGCTCTGAGCAGCTGAGCACGCGCACGCTCTATGCCGCTATATTCATTGACGTTACTCATGTCACTATTGTACATTAGGAATCAGGGATTAGCGATTGGGGTCTGGTAGCTGACCCCTGGTGTTACAGCATGGCTGATCGGGCGAGAAGGCTTTCGGTGGAGAGCCTGGGATATCTGAATTACCTTCATAGCGCTTTATCGCAGCCGCTCGGCAGGTGGAGCGACTTTTACCTGCCGCAAAGCCCCGAGATGAACTTCGCTTTGCGATACCAGTTGGCCTTTGCCACGTACGCAGTGGCCGCTCTATCGCAGCAGACCCCCGCCTACCGTGCGCCCTACGCTGAGGCGTTGCGTGGGGCAATCGAGAAGATGCTGGACGGCGCGGCCTGGAACTACTGGCGCGCCGGCTCGCCCTCGGGCGATAACGGCAACATCGCAAACGCCGCAAGCTCAGCTCATGTGGCTGTGCTCATCAGCCCGCACCAGCATCTCCCCCCAGGCCCACCTTCCGATCCGGTAAGGCAGGATAACGTGCAGTATTCGGGGCACCTTAGCGCCATGCTGGGCCTTTACGAGAAGGTGACGGGGGACAGGCGCTATGACGAGCCTTTTATTCTGCAAGACGCGGCCAGCGGCGCAGCTTACAGCTACACGCACCACGAAGTAGCCGAGCGCATTTACGTTCAGATGCGCGAGAACCGCTTTGGGGGTGTTTGCTGCGAGCAAGGACTGGCCTATGTGCCCTGCAACAACTACTCGCTTGCTTCTAACACGCTGCACGACCTGCTACACGGCACGCGCTACAGCCTCGCCAACGCTGGGTGGCTGCGTACAGTGCGCGATAAAATGGTGCTCAAAGGGCCGCCTGTGCGCGGCACCTTCGGCGTGAGCTATATAAAAGAACTGGGGGTGGCAGCCCCTGTAGCTTTCAACTTCACTGATGCCTGGGGGCTTGCATTCATGCTCCCTTTCGACCGCCCTCTGGTGCGCAAGCTCTATGGCCGCTTCAGGAGAAAGGTGACACAGGCGGGTGCGGAAGGCGCATACGTCTCCTCTTCGCCGTTGAGTGAGAAGATGGAGATCAGTGATGTGCCTGTAAATACCGGCTTTGGGCTGATCCTGGCGCGTGGCGTCGGCGACAAAGGGCTGGCTGATGAGATGGCGCGATACTCGGCTGGGGCCTTCGATGCGGGCTGGCAGGGAACCCGCTATCTATACAGAGGCGCGCTTCGCACCCTCCATACCACCGCTCTTTACGCGATCGCGTCGGCTGTAGAGATGGGCGGCGCGAACTTCACAGGGTTGTTCAGAAACCCGCCTGACAGCAGCACGGGTGAAGGGCCTTATTTGCATCATCTTTCGGATAGCTCAGGACGAGTTGGCGTTGCCCGCGCCGAGTACTACCCTGACGAAAAGGCTTTGCATATAGAGTTGCAGCAGGTGGGCTATGTCTCTGAGCTAAAGGCGGAGAGTTCTGTGGAGGTGATCGTAAAGCTGGGCGGTATAGCCGCCAAAGCTCACGTCGAGATAAATGGTATGACCTTGAACGATCTCTTCCCTGCTGTGGATGGTGCACTGAGTTTCAGTGTGAGCGTGCTTCCGGGGTGGCGCACCCACTGCGTGGTGCGGTTCTAGCCCACGAGTGGCGGCCACTTATATGTGCGCCTTCCCTTTCTTTCCGCTATAACCTGGGGTGCAAGGTCTAACAACGCATACACCTGGACTTTTCGCTCCTGCTGTCACATAATCGTCGTTATTCTCTGTCCTACAACCGGGTCCTCGATCTCGCCCATCATGCCGTGCGGCGCAGCTAGTTACCTAAGTTTCGTACAAACGTAAAGGGGGTTGAAGTTGCACCCAATAGAGGCACAAAAGCTGGGCAAGCAAGCGAACGAGCGCATCCTGGGCAGGCAGATGCAAGCGCCAGCCTCCTTCAGTGCGCTCGCGCCAAGCCCAGGAAGTTATTGTAACAATGTGATCCTGTTGGCGAAGTCAAGGCTCGCCCAGCAGCCTGTAGGTCCACATCCTGCTGAGAATGGGTTTGGCATAAGGAGAAAAGCAAGAAGAAGGGGGTTTCGAAGATGTTGCAGCCACAAGGTAGTACGCAAATCCCATGGTTGAGCCAACAGGATCACATTGTTACAATAACCCTTGCAACGATCTCTCTTTTATTGTATATGATGCAGATAACTATACTTAGGAGGAGAAGCTCATTATGTCTAAACTAAAGCCGCTGTCTGACAAAGTGGTGTTGCAGGCAATCGAAGCGGAGTCCATGACAGCCAGTGGGATCGTACTGCCCGACACGGCGAAGGAGAAACCACAGGAGGGTAAGATAATCGCGGTCGGCCCAGGCCGCTTGCTTGAGAGTGGCGAGCACGCGCCCCTCGACATCAAAGAGGGAGACCGAGTTATCTTCTCCAAATACTCAGGTACCGAGTTCAAGCTCGACGGTGAGGACTACCTTATTGTCAGCGAGAGGGATATCCTGGCCGTAATAAGTTAGATTTGCCCGCCCGACAACTACAAACTTGCCCCAACTCGCCACCCTTGCTGCCCCGAGCCGTGAGGGTGGTCGGCTCTTTTCCACCTCATTACATCGGGTCCTCTCCTCGACTGCTAATTGGTTGGCAGCCCGCTGCTACAGGTCGATCACAGTCTGTAGCTCAGGATTATCACATGCCCTTCGCCCCACCTTCGCCATCTCGTACCACGTCCCCTCAATTTGCACTCGGACCACATCGGCGGTGAAGTCGGTATTCGTGCCCGACTTAGTGGAGTTATCCAGCAGCGAACTGCCAACGCCATATGCATCCACCGGTACATCCAGCTCCTCAAAGCGTTTGATCTTGTCGGGGTCGAACCCACCCGTAACGACGATCTTTACATCTTTGCACCACTCTCTGGCGCGTTCAATCCATGTTGGGGGCAAGTCCCAGGCTATGTAGGCGTTGTCAATAGCCTTGCGCAAGATAAAAACCAGCCTGGGGTTCACGCCAAGGTCGAGGTTCCTGTCACCAAGAGGGGGCACGCTCACATCTCGCATGTTTGCACTTGTATCAGCCCGCACCCCTGTCAGCTTGAACTTTTTAGCTTCCTCAGCCTCTCCATCGTCCATCAACTCACGATACCGAGTGAAAAGTTTCGCCATCACTTGCAATGAGGTGCCAACCGAGTCGTTTTCAAAGTCAACCAGGGCTATGCGCGGTATAGCGGAAGGCAGAGTGGCGGCGTATGCCATGACAGCTTCGGCGGTGTCTCCCAGGAAGCAGGCGATCAACGCGTGCGCAATAGTTCCACCCGCCGCGCCTCCCCACCAATCGCCCTGGGCGTCTGTCGAGATTGCAGAGTGCATCGTTGTAGGAAACTCTTTGTTGAAGAGCTGCACCGCTATGTGGTAAGCGTAACCATCGGCTGCCTGCACCTCGTGCGCATCGAAACGAGCTGGGAAGAAAAGCACTTCTTTGCCGCCTGCCGCCCAAAGAGTGTTGTAAACATTGGTGGCTATGCGGCTGCCCCGCGTCAGGCTGCCCAGGGTGGGCGTCTCCAGAATCGCGAAGTCGCGGTAGCGACCCCGTACCTTTATGACGGGCGCAACGCCCATAGGATCGCCTCCATATGGCGCGATGCTGCCATCCTGTACCGCCTCTACTTCGAGTTGATCCCAGGTGTTGACGAAGTTATCCTCCTCGTCGAAATAGCCCGTACATTCTTTTAAGATGGCGAGTGCCTTGTCTACACCCACAACGACCGCCAAAGGCTTGCGCCTGGTAAACCATTGCATCTCCACCACCAGGTTGCCGGTGTCAAGGCCGGCGAGATCGACCTTCAGATTGGAGAGGCCGCTGACACCCTCGAAGCGGTATCCTTGTTCGGCAAGGCTTGTAAGCACACGCATTATATTCTCAAAGTACTTGTCAGAGTACCAACCCCTCCTCATCCGTTCCACATCGAGCTTGAAGATGCTCGCAGGCAGCCTCTTACCGTCAAAAACAGTCATTTTTGCTTCACTCCAGCAGGGCAATTTTCGTAAGGCTATCACCGTTAGCAGTAGCTGTCAATCCGAGCTGATCGGGTAACTGTTCAGATTTAGGGTGGAGCAATCTTCTTGGGGTATCTGATCCGTACGGGCGTACCCTCACCCGCCCTCACCCCATGCCCCTCTCCCATGAAG
>DAHVFG010000067.1:0-15306 GCA_027317125.1 Chloroflexota bacterium
GCGTTGGGAGCACTATGATAATGAGCCAGGTGGCGGCGTTGGCAAAGTTGAGGCCGCCCGTAATTATAGCCATTGTGCGTACCACGCGCTGCTCCCAGAGCCACGACAGCCCTTCCATGATCTCAGCTCGCAGGTCGCGTTTTGCTGCTGCGCGTTCTCCCTGGAACTCGGTTTTGATGAATAAGAGCGAGAACACGGACGCTACATACGATATTGCGTCTACTATAAAAGGAAAGGGACGACCCAGTGCCTGGAAGAGGTAGCCTCCGAGTGGCGGCCCAACCAGAGCCGAGGTGCTCATCGAGATTTCGTTCTGGGCAGTAGCGGCTGGTAGCTGCGCCTTTAACACTACGTGGGGCAGGCAAGCTACCTCGGCGACGTTGAAAAAGACGAAGAGAATGCCCTCTATGAAAGCGTTTGCATATAGCTGCCACGCTGTGAGTGCGCCGAAAGCTATGGCTAGAGGTACACTGGCCAGGCTCACGGCGCGCCCAACGTCGCAAAGGATCATTACTTTTTTGCGATTCCAGCGGTCTATAAGCGCGCCCACAGGCAAGCTAAAGAGCAGGTACGGTACAGTGTACAGTGCTCCGGCGATACCGGCGGCCACCGGCGACTTTGTAATCGCCAGTATGAGCAGAGGAAAAACGATGCCCGACCCGGCGCTACCGATGGACGAGATAGTCTGCCCGCTCCACAGAAGCATGTAATCACGGTTGCGCCACAGAGGTGGCAAATGCCGGGTTTGCTTCTGAAGAGAGGTAAATTCGCCAGGTACTTCGGCTACGGCAACAGCTACGACTACGGCTACTGCTTCTATCGCTTCCACCGTGCCAGGCAAAGCCCCAGGCTCTATCTCTTCTACTTGCTGGTAACTCAATGTAATCTCCTCGTAGTGTGTATGGCGTATGGCGTATGGCGTATGGCGCTTTGGAGAGTTAGCTCTTTAGTTTCACTCTTGGCGATAACCCGGCACGCAGTACATACTACACGCTACACACTGCAAGTCTATTCACCTTCGATATTAGCAAGGTGTTCCATTGCTTGCTGCGATGTTAGCTCGCCGCGCTCTACTGCTTTGAGGATCTCAAGGGCAGCCTGGCGTCGCTCTGCGTAGCCTTCCGGCTCGGTTCGATCTTTCGCCTCCGGCGATGTGGCGCGGACATTTTCTCCTTCGGTAGAAGGTGTGGAGCGTGATAAATCTGTGGTTGGAGCGCCAGGCACGTCGGGCTGCGAGGGTGCGGGAGGAGCGCTTTCCTCGCGGCGTGCGCGGATTAAGACGTCGCCGCTGGTGCTGCCCAGGCGCGCTAATGGCCCTCCGCCATTTATCGTCAGGCTCGCGCCACGCCGGTGCTGGGCGCTGTAGGCAACCTGATCGCGTTGGAAGCCGCAGCTTATGTCGCCGCTCAAGGTGGCAACCTCCGCTGTTACGCGAGCGTCGGCAGGCAAGGATAGAGTAAGATCGCCACTGACGGTGTGGACTTCGCAGCCGCGCTCAGGCACCCGCAGCAGGCCAAGCTCAATGTCGCCGCTGGCGCTGTTCACACTTACTTCCGCCAGGTTTGCCTTGTCACCTTTTATGTCACCGGAGGCCGAGCGCGCCCCCAGCTTACCTTCTACACCGCTTATTGTGATGTCGCCGCTGGCGCTATGCACCACCAGATTGCCGCCGACCCGCTGCATGCGAATATCGCCGGAGGTCGATTGAATAAAGAGGGTGCCGTTCACTTGCTCGACCGAAAGGTCGCCGGTGCTGGTGCGGAGGTTCAAGTCGCAGTCGTAGGGCACTTTGATGTAGTAATCGCAGCCACCGGCCCAGCTGGAAGGGTCCATGTAAGGTCCGAAGCCCTTGCTCATGCGGCGCATGCTCCGCTCGACATTGCGCTCGACCTTCGCGGCTACTCTCTCAAGGCCGATGCCGAGATTTTGCAATCCCTCGGCCACAGGCTCAAGGAAGTTGACGAGCTTGTAGCTACCGGGGCGGCTGCGCACCGTCACGAGCGAGCCGTCTTGGTCAAGCTCGAAAAGCCCTTCGGACCCCGCGATCGCCACCTCAATAGCGGGTTGGTCCCACCCCTGTATATGCACATCGCCTGTGGGTTGCTCGATAGTCAAACGGGGGGTTTGGCTGAGGTCTGCGGTTGATATAGTCTGTGTGTAGCCGTTGCTAGTTGACATTGGGTTTTCTCCTTTGGATAATGAGCGCTTCAAGATTACATCCGATAAAGAGTGCGTATTACCTGTTACGTAGCACGCGTTACATGCAGCGTCGGGCGAGAGCGGCGGACTGGTAATCGTCCAGTAAGCGCCGGTAGTTATCGGCTGGGGCGGTCAAAGGCTCCTCTGTGTGAGCGTAGGTGGGGAGGTCCTCGTTGGCGCCGTATTCTACAGGTATGCTTACGAGCTGCACGAGGAGCCATCGGCGCACTCGTGGGGTGTTGAGGTGCATTGACAGGCGGGCGCGTCGCGTGCCTCTGGGGGCTATATCTTCAAATCTGGTTGCCTGGGTGACTAAAGTTGCTGTCATTTTCTTCTCCTCCTTTTAGCTTTGACTTTATGGGGTTGAATTATCTAGCCGTTGAGCTTCTTCATTGCCTCGTCTATAGTTAGCTTGCCTGCGGCGAGGTCGTCCAATATCTGCTGGCGTTTTTCGGGGTTTGGCCGGGCGCGCAGGGGGGAGGTGGGCGGCACCGATGGCGCGGGAACGATAGGCGCTGTCGGTGCCGGTAAGACCGGGGGGCGCAGGCTACCCGTCTGCGGGTTGAGCACCTGCGCCTGATAGAACTCGAATTGGTCAACATCGCTGATGTCGCTGTCGTCTACTTCGTAGCCCATTGAGCGGACTACTTCGTTGAGGCGAGAAACCACGGTTGGGTAGGAAATCCCAAGCTCGGTCTCGACGTCCTTGATCTTGCCCCTGCACTTGACGAAAGTCTCGACGAACTGAACCTGCTCAGGTGTAAGCGCTTGCAGCCTTCCGAAACCGAAAGCGCCGTCTATCCCAGTACCGCACTGGCTACATTGTAGACGTGTTACCGTTAAAGAGCTGCTACAAACCGGGCATTTGCCTGGTATAGGGTTCATAATCTTTGCCTCCTGCTTGGAACAATTTATGTCTACATTGAGAATATCAATATCTGACACCATATTATCACAGCTTTTCAGCTTTGTCAATAGGTACATTGATATTAATTCAAAAAATATTGATTTTCTTAATGCTCGCATTGATTTATTGTGTTTATCTGCTGTTGACCATTAAAACCATCAAAAGACGGCCCAATCTCGGAGTACGAGATAGCCAGGCCATTCACAAGCTGTGGGGGTTCCGATGTAGAAGCGCGATGGCACAGGGAGTGCTTTGTAAATAATAGTGGGCGGAGTCTCGACCGGGGCAGTTGTAGAGATGGTATTTACCTCCGGCACTTCTTTGCACACAAGGACTTTGCGGCTGGTGTTAGCCTTGTACCATCAGGGGATTACATTCTGGGTTGGGTCTGTTATACTAGCTGTACGGGGTCTAATAAGAGAGAACCTTGAATTTTTAGAAGCGTTTACTCTTGGTGTGGAAAGAGGATGATTGGAGCGCTCTATGCGATTTTCGACAAGTAGGCTGCCCATTATTGGCGTTTCGACGATGGATGATCACGATGCTGCGGGCGTTCATATGGACCGCTTCAGCAACAACCAGGCTTATGTGAAGGCGGTTGAGGCAGCAGGCGGCGTGCCCATACTCATTCCGCAACTTGAAGACCCGGCAGCGCTACGCTGCATCTACGAGATGCTCGATGGCCTGATGCTCCCTGGCGGCCTGGATATGCACCCCAGATTCTACGGGCAGGAGCCGCACCCCGCACTTGACCCAAGCGACCTGGGCCTTGACCATATTGAGACCACAATGCTCCCCTGGGCGCTTGAAGACGATATGCCGGTGCTTGGCATTTGCCGAGGCGAGCAGGTGATAAATGTCGTCATGGGCGGCACCCTTGTTCAGGATATATACACTCAATATCCCACCTCGATTGACCACCGCGAGTCGGCCAAGAGGAAAATCCGCGACTACCTGGCGCACGATATTGTTGTGGATGAAGGCTCTCGCCTGCGTGGGATAGTTGGCGAAGATCGCGTGTGGGTCAATACGGCGCACCACCAGGCGATAGACCGTGTGGCCCCTGGCCTGGTAGCCACGGCCTGGGCGCCCGATGGCATCGTCGAGGCTGTAGAAAGCCCTGACCGCCACTATGTGGTGGCCGTGCAGTGCCACCCTGAGATACTTTACCGCAAGCACAGGTGGGCGAGCAGATTCTTCCAAAGTTTCGTGGAAGCGGCCTCCGAAAGGCTGCAATCATCGCAGCGGAGTGCGGGCGCTACAGTACATACGGGCGCGCCCGTAGCAGCCAACCGCGCCGCTAGCGCGTAGTTTGCCTGGGGCCATGATGACCGCCGGCGTTGACCCGGCGGTTACTTTATTTTCAGGGGCGCAGATATGCAAGAGCTTCCGGCAGATTTAATAATTCATTCCGCGGCTGAACTGGTTACCTGCGCTGGGGCGGGCGAAGGCCCCAAAAGAGGGGCCGCGCAAGGAGAGGCGGGTATTATCCCTAACGGGGCTGTGGCGGTGCGCGGCGAATGGGTAGTAGCCGCGAGCGATAGTAACAGCATCCTCCGCCGCTTCCGGGGTGAAGAGACAAACCTGGTAGACGCCACAGGCAAAAGTGTCACTCCCGGCCTGGTGGATGCTCACACTCATCTTGTGTGGGCGGGGTGGCGCGACGAAGAGTATGAACTCAGGCTAAAAGGGGCGACCTACCTTCAGATAATGGAGGCAGGGGGCGGCATAATGGCCACGGTGCGGGCCACGCGCAACACCGGCAGCATGGAGCTGCAAGAGCTTGTAAAGGCAAGATTAGAGCGGATGTTGGCGCACGGCACTACCACAGCAGAGGTGAAGAGCGGCTACGGCCTCTCAGTAGAAGACGAACTCAAGAGCTTGCGGGCGCTTAGAGACCTCAATGTCGAAATGCAAAAGAGCGGTACCGGCCCGCGCATCGCCGCTACTTTCCTGGGAGCGCACGCGGTGCCTGAGGAGTATGCGGGCGATGCCGATGGTTATGTAGATTTGATTGTGCAGAAGATGCTACCTGCTGTGGCGCAGGAGGGGCTGGCGGAATGGTGTGACGCTTTCTGCGATGTAGGGGCTTTCACGGCAGACCAGACAAGGCGGGTGTTGAGTGCGGCTAAAGAGTTGGGAATGGGTGTGCGCCTGCACGCCAACGAGTTCGCACGGGTAGGCGCGGTGCAGGTGGCAGCCGAGATGGGTGCGATATCGGCGGACCATCTGCTGGTGGTCGAGCCGGAGGACATTAGCGTGCTAAGGGAGGCAGGCACGATAGCTGTGCTGCTGCCGGGCACGCCCCTCGGCTTAGGGTTGGGCAGCTACGCGCCCGCTCGTGCTTTGATTCAGGGGGAAGTGCCTGTTGCTCTGGCAACTGACTGCAACCCTGGGACCTGCCCCAGCGAGAGCCTGGCGCTGATGATCTCCATTGCTTGCTCGCAAATGAAAATGACCCCCGCCGAGGCTATCGTAGCCGCCACAATCAATAGCGCTCACGCCCTTGAGCGCGGTCATTTGCTGGGCAGCCTGGAACCGGGCAAGCTGGCTGATATAGTCATCTGGGACGCGCCTAACCACCGCCACCTTGCCTACCACTTCGGCGTGAACCTGGCGGAGATGGTCTTTGTGGGCGGAAGGCCAGCCTTTTAAAAGGGGCTGCATGCAGAGGTGATCCTTCGCACGTAAGGTGTGTGACCTGCCCGCCAGAGATGTAGTTCTAACTGGTGGCACTTTCTACCCTGTCCAATCTGTGCAGGAGCGCTACTCTACGCTGAGGGTGAATGCAGGCCGCACAACCCCTACCACATCGCCGGGGCGATTGCGTACTTCTTCCATCCAGTACAGCTCTAGCTTGTTCAGCGTCTCTTCGTCGAGCAGCCCTGCCTGGCGCAAGCCCTCTACTACCGAGGGGTTGCGGGCGCGGCCTTGCACATCGCCGTCAAGCAATTTGAGAGCAAAGCCTATTGATGGCTCTTGCCAAGTGGCAAGCTGCGCGACGCAGTAGACCCCCTCCGCACCGGCTTTGGCGATCAGCTTGCCGCCCGCTGCACGCATCAGGTCGGTGTCAATTCGGTTATTGCGGGCAGCGACCATCTCAGGGTGAGTAATCATCGCGTGGTCGATCCTCTCGACGGCGCTGCGCCTCGGTTCCGGCCAGTATTGCGGCTGCGCGAGCCTGGCGAAGGAGACCGCCATGCGGTGTACCGATATGCCGAATGTGCAGACACTGCAACCGTCCACTCCTATAGCTACTTCGTTGGGGGTCAGCCCCGCGAACTGCGCCACCACCTCAAGCATCATCTCTTGCACCGGGTGGATGCGGTTCTCATAGCCGCCGATAGGCCAGCCGTAGAAGCGAGCCAGCGCCAGCATTCCGGCGTGCTTGCCGGAGCAGTTGTTGTGCAGCGCGGTGGGGGCCTCGCCGCGCTCTTCGAGTTCGCGTGCAGCAACTTTGTCGTAAGGCGCATGCACCCCGCAGGAGAGCGCATCCGGGCCGCAGCCAATCTTGTCAAGTATGCTTGACACAGCCCGCACATGTATATCTTCGCCGCCATGCGAGCCGCAGATAACCGCTATCTCGGCTTCGGTCAGCCCGAAGTGAGCAGCCGCGCCGCTCTCGACAAGGGGCACAGCCTGTATCGGCTTGGATGCGGAGCGATAGTAAGCAACTGTGCCTGGATTGCCCGCCCACGCTACAAGGCTGCCTTCCACGTCGGCCACAGCTATCACGCCGTAGTGAACCGACTCGACAATAGGCCCGCGTGTTACTTCTGCCAGCACAGCGGGGTTACGCTCAGGATTATGCTTGGGGTCCGAGGTCATAGAGGGTCCTTTCGGGTTGACGAGGATGGTAACACGCGCTACGCGCTACGACTTCGCTTCACACTCATTGAGATGCCATCACGCATGGGGATTATTGTGCTCACCAGCCTGGGGTGATTGGCTATGGTACGGTTGAAGGCGGCTATGCCTTGCGTGGAGGGGCTTGAGACTTCGGGGTTGAGCACCTGGCCGGATCGCAGGGCATTGTCGGACAGGAGAACACCACCTGTACGCAGACGCTTCAGGCAAAGGTCTAGAAGCTCAATAGCGGTGTCAGGTCGCTCAAACTGGGTCAGAATGTCGAGGAAGATAAGGTCGAACTCCTGGTCCATGCCGCGCATAAGGGTGAGGGCATCGCCCTGGCGAACGACGCAGATACCTGATAGGTCTGCCTGCCTGAAGTACGCCTCGGCCCAGGCTGCGCGCCCTGCATCCTTCTCCAGGGTGACAACCCGCCCTTCGTTCTCGCGTGCGGCCCTGGCGAGCCACATCGCTGAGTAGCCGATAGCTGTGCCCACATCGAGAATATCTTTTGATTTGAGGGCAAGCGCCAGCGTGTAGAGAAAATGCCCTTCCATAGGACCAATGATCGGCACATTCTCGCGCTCGGCGTGGGCTTCCATATCGGCCAACGCCCCCTCGCTCACCGGCGTCAGCCCACATATATATTGTTCGAGCTTCTGGTCGGTAACACCGAAATACTTCATAGTAACCTCTGGGACTTGCAGTATGCAATATGTGTTACGTAATACGAACCTACCCTTGCAGAACAGGCACTTCCTCGCCTAGTAAGCGCCAGACGACAGGGCGAACAGCATCGGGGCTGCCGCTCGTGTAGACTGTTAGAGCGCCCGGTTTGCCTGTGGGGTGCAACAAATGGCGCGACTGTAGCACACGGGACGTCTGTCGAGCCACTCCTTGGCCGGAGTCGATCAGCTGGACGTTGTTGCCTGCTACTTCTCTAATAATTGACTGGAGGAATGGGAAGTGAGTGCAGCCCAGGACTATGGTGTCAGCGCCTTGTTCAATAATGGGGGCGAGCGCCTGAGAAATAGCTTCGCGGGTCTCTTGTGTATGGAGGTCTCCACGCTCCACAGCCTCTACGAGGCCGGTAGGGGCTACTGTGACTACTTCCACGTCTGCGGGATGAGCAAAGCGCTCTATGACATCGTGCAGCAGGCGGCCACGCATAGCACCCTTGGTCGCAAGCACGCCTATCACGCCCGTGCGTGTGGCCGCCACCGCGGGCTTGACGGCTGGCACCAGGCCAACAATCGGCACCTGCCTGACGACACGCAAATGCTCCAGGCCAGCCGCCGACGCAGTGTTGCAGGCAACTACTATCCCCTTCGCTCCTCTCTCAAGCAAGAAGTCGGTTATCTCCAGAGCGCGTGTGCGAAGCCACTCATCGGAGCGCACGCCGTAGGGGCAGTTGACGGTATCGGCGTAGAAAAGTATCTCTTCGTAAGGGAGAGTACGCCGCAATTCGGCAACAATAGAGAGGCCCCCCATTCCGGAGTGGAAAGCGCCAAGGGGGCACAGAGCCGTAGTCTCGCTGTATGGCGAGATGTGCGGTGATCGGGCACTCGGCTGCGGGCCAACAGCATTCCGCATAGAGTCGGGGTAAGACGCGTCCTGTGGGTGGTCCATAGACGTGGGGCTGGCCTCACGGCTCTGCATCTGGTTCTATCTCCTGGTATATGTGAGTAGTATCGTACCGCCTCTAGGCTTTGTCAAGAGAGCGCCATCAGGCCATCAGGTAAGAGTTCAGAGTTGGGGTATCCGTGCGGGCGTACCGCCACCCGCCCTCACCCCTCACCCCATGCCCCTCTCCCATGAAGGGAGAGGGGGCTTTGTGCATGCTGAGTGTGGGGGGCTGCCCCTGACGGGGTTACAAGGGTGATTAAAGCCCCCTCTCCCCTTGTGGGAGAGGGGCATGGGGTGAGGGGAGGGACACCTCTGCACCTCTATTCTTCTGAAAATAGGCTGCTGAGAGCCTATTTTCATTGCCGGTTGGTGGCCCGTAGGGTCATGGGATATTCTGAACATTTACCGCCGCTGGCAGGGATCGGCTGCTAATCCCTCCCCTCGTCAGGGTAGTAGGCGTGTGCCCTGGAAGACGCGTTGTATATCGAAGAAGGTGATAATTGCCATGAGGGCCAGCAGCACCATCATACCGGCGAAGTGTACCATCCCTTCTTTTTCGGGGGCTATCCGGCGGCCACCCCTCAGCATCTCGATTATCACGAAGAGCAGCCGCCCACCGTCCAGAGCGGGCAGTGGCAGCAAGTTGATCATGAAGAGGGATATAGCTAGCAGCGCCATGAGGTTCAGCAGGCCGCTAATGCCGGCATCCTGCGCTACCTCTCCTGTGAGTTGGGATATGCCCACTATTGAAGTGACTGGGGGGCCATCAGTTTTGCCCGCGAAAGTTTGGGCGATGCCTTGCGGTATGCTGGTGATCACGCCCCAGGTATTGTTCAGCGCCCTTCCAAGTGCCTCGGCAGGGCTATAGTAGACCATCCGGTACGGTCTGAAAAGAAAGAGGTCGTACGACTTCTGCGCGCCGGTGGAGGTGGGCGTAAGGGTAAGGGGACCTACCTGCTTGCCGTCACGCTCGACTATCACCTGTGCAGGGCCGTCGCTCTTACTTAAGAGGTAGTCGAACTCAGGCAAATTGTTAACGGGCTTGCCGTTGACCTGCTTGATGATGTCTTGAGCTTTGAAGCCCGCTTTATCGGCCAGGCCACCGGCTCTTACCTGGTCAATCCGCGCGGGGCTTACCCACGCCTCAAGGAGGATGCCCAGAGGCGTCGTGCCGTGCGGTGTAATAGTAAGGGGCACTTTAGCGCCGTCGCGCTGCACAACAAAGGTAGTTGGCTTGTCAACATTATCGCGGCTGAGGCTGCGTATATCGTCGCTGCTTGTCACATCACGGCCCGCGATGCCAACTATTTCGTCGCCCGGCAGCATGCCCCCCACAGCGGCGGGCTGGCCGGGTAGCACATCGGCCACTCCTGTAGTGGGCGCGCTAATCACGCGTGTGCCTGTGACAGATGTGCCTGCGAAGATTACGACCGCGAGAAGGAGGTTCATAAATGAGCCTGCCGCCAGCACGATGATCCGCTTCCAGGCAGGAGCTTTAGCGAACGACTTCGGGTCGTCCGAGTCGCCGTTCTCGCCAACTATCTTGACGAAGCCGCCGATGGGCAGCCAGTTTATCGAGTAGTCGATTCCCTTGCGGCGTATGGCAAACATGCGCGGGGGAAAGCCAATGCCGAACTCCTCCACCCCGATACCGAGCCAGATTGCGGTGAAAAAGTGCCCCATCTCATGGACTACAATCAAAATACCAAGGATGGGCACGACCCATAGCCAGCTAAAATCCATTACAATCTCCGAACTACTACGAGCAACGGGGCCCGTCCCTACTGGAAAGCGTCACTGCCTCGCTATCCGTTATTTACTACCTATTGCGTCAGCCAATTGGCCAGCGGTTTGCCTCGCCCAGTCGTCCGCCCACTTGATCTCGGCAATATCAGGGCTGGACAGCGCTACGGAGGCATGTTTATCAAGCACTTCTTCTATTATACCAGGAATATCGCCAAAGCGGATGTCGCCCGCCAGAAAGCGCGGGACGGCCACCTCGTCGGCGGCGGCCAGCGCGGTGGGGTACGTGCCGCCAAGCCTCCCTGCCTGGAATGCGAGTGGCAAGCAACGGAAGCGCTGCATATCTACAGGCTCAAAGTGAAGCGCGCCGAGGGCGGCCCAGTCTGCTCGTGGCATATCGGGGTTGGGGTAACGCTGAGGGTGGGTTAGTGCGTACTGTATGGGCACGCGCATGTCCGGTACGCCCAACTGGGCTTTGGCCGAGCCGTCAACGAAGCGCACCATCGAATGGATGATGCTTTCCGGGTGGGCCACTACTTCTATGTCATCGAAAGGAACGCCAAAGAGCCAGTGCGCCTCAATCACCTCTAAACCTTTATTCATCAGGGTAGCAGAGTCGACGGTGACTTTCGCGCCCATCGTCCAGGTAGGGTGGTTGAGGGCCTGCTGAGGGGTTGCGCGGTCGGTGCTCTCGCGGTCCCAGAGCCGAAATGGGCCGCCCGACGCGGTGAGGACCAGCTTTTCAATACAATTCCATGCGCCGCTCGCGCCCCGTTCTTTGTTGTGCTCCTCAGACTCAGGCTCACCAACCAGGCACTGCCAGATGGCGCTATGCTCGCTGTCTATAGGGCGTATGCGAATCCCTTTGCGCTGAGCAAGCCGTGTAACTATCTCGCCTGCCATCACGAGCGCCTCTTTGTTGGCAAGGGCAACTTCTTTGCCTGCCTCAAGGGCGGCGAGAGTAGGTGCGAAGCCTGCATGGCCCGTGGTGGCGACCACAACCATATCCACATCGGGGTGAGTGGCGAGTTCTACCATTCCCCCTTCGCCCGATAGCAGGGGAATGCTGCTTTGGGGAGCGGAAGCTGTCAGGCTTGCGCGCGCTATGCTAAGAAGCAGAGGAGGCTCCGGCAAGGCGGCTGCTTGCGCGATGAGGGCGTCAAGATCGCTGCCTGCGCTCAGGCAAACAATACGGAAGCGATCCGACAAGTGGCGCACCACCTCAACGGTCTGTGCGCCGATAGAGCCGGTGGAACCGAGCAGGCAGATGCGTGTCTTTGCGTTTGAGTTATCCACAGAATCAGATTGTGTATAGCTGTTAGGCATGGTGGAGGTATAACTCACTCAGGGGACGACAGGCGAGGGCGACCATAAGTGAGCCTCTCCTCTTTTATCTCTTGTTGGTTCAACTGCTCAGCCCTCACTCTTCACTGCTAAAATTAACGTTGTGAGCTAACCAATGGTTCCCAGCAGGCGTAGTGGGATGTAGAGCGCGAGAGATATTAGTATAGGGCCGTGGCTTAGCTCTACGAGGGTGCGCCCCAGGTTAGTCCATCTTGCCAGGGGATTCGGGGAGCCTGACGCGGCCAGGATCATAGGCCGTGTGAGCAGGCTCACCAGCAAAGCGCCACCAACGAACAAGCCGAGGAGCAGGTGGAAAAACAACGACCACAAGAAGGGTGTGGAGGGGTTGAATTGGGTGAGAGATATAACGCTCGTGCTGATGAGCGTGGTAAATACAAGCGCTGTGCCCGCCTTCCAGCTTTCTTTGATGATGCGTGTGCGCCGCAAGAGGAGGAGTAGAGCTTCGAGGAGAATGGGAGGGATGAGGGCGGCCACCAGAAACACTCCGAGGCCCAGGGTGCTCACCATTAGCATGGCTTGCACACCGAGGGCCGCATAGAGAGACAGCGCCATAACGAAGGCCCAATCTCGAAGGGCGCGTTGCAGATCACGGCGCCCCAGGTGGGCCACCAGGGTGAGGGCCGCTACCGGGCCAACTGTATCTATAAGCCTGGAAGAACCCACCAGTACGCCGGGGATAGTCATCGCAAGATAAGCGCCCACCGCAAGCGCGCCCCATGCCCAGCGAATTGATTGTGCGCCTTCAAAAAGGTTGTTGCTCGCCACGCCGACCACCAGAGCGCCCCAGAGCAGGAGAGTGGTAGGCACAGGATTGAGGAAGCCCCAGTCGAGCGCACGTGATAGAGGGGTTTCCACAAGCATGAAGGCCACTATAAAGAAGGCCAGCAAGACCTTCCAGGCGAGGCCAAGCCAGCCTCCACGGTGACCTTCAGGCCCAACCATGCCAGGGTGAGGCGCTACTGTGCCTCGCATGGGGCGCTCTACTGCACCGCCGCGGGGTCGGGGCGTGGCGGCGTGGATGACCCGGGTTGGTCCGGCTCGGAGAGCTCTGAGACGGTGGGTGTGGAGTTCTCCTCTTTGTATTCCTGGCGCTCTTCGGGGAGTATGCCGCCGAACTTGCGCTGCCTGCGGCCATATTCGACAAGGGCTTCGTGGAAAGCCTCTTTGCCGAAGTCGGGCCAGGTGGTGGGGGTGGAGTAATATTCGGCGTAAGCAGCTTGCCAGAGGAGAAAATTACTGAGGCGCATCTCGCCTGCTGTGCGAATGATCAGGTCGGGGTCGGGGATGTCTGCGGTATCGAGGTTCCGAGAGATCAGCTCATCAGTGATATCTTCGGATTCAGCACCCGAAGCCACTATTTTGCGTATAGCCCGTACTATGTCGTCGCGCCCGCCATAGTTAAAGCAGACGCTCAACACAAGGCGGTCATTCTCTTTTGTGGTATCAAGAGCGTATTTTATCGCCTTTTGTAAGGCTAGGGGCACGTTTTCCATGTGGCCGAAGTGGCGTATCTGCACACCCTCTCGCTTTAGCTCAGGCGTCTCACGCTCGATTACCTCTGCCAGAATACGCATCAAGCCCTGTACCTCGTTGCTGGGGCGAGTCCAGTTTTCGGTGGAGAAAGCATAAACGGTAAGGTACTTTACACCATTCTCAACGCAAGCATGTACGATACGGCGAATATTCTCCGTGCCTGCGCGGTGTCCCATGAGCCTCGGCAGCCCTCTGGCGCGCGCCCACCTGCCATTGCCGTCCATAATGATAGCAACGTGCTGCGGGTGAAGTTCGGGGGTTTCGTTAGTCTCTGTCATGGTTACGTATTGCGTATTGCATAACAGGCAAGTATCGGTTTCCCTTACCCTGGCTACGCAATACGGCTCCCGTCACACCTCAAGCACTTCGGCTTCTTTGGCCTCGCCTACGTGCTCGGCTTCGCGCACGTACTTGTGGACAAGCTCTTCTACCTTTTCGCTTGCCCGCTTGTGGTCGTCTTCGGAGATCATCTTCTCCGCCTCCATCTCCTTGAGGTCTTGCAATGCATCTCGGCGCACATTACGGATAGAGACGCGGCCATCCTCGATTTTGTGCTTGACCATCTTCACCATATCGCGGCGGCGGTCTTCAGTGAGAGGTGGTATCGGGATGCGGATCAGGCGGCCATCATTGGATGGATTGAAGCCCATCTCTGACTTCTGCAATGTCTTCTCTATAATTCCGAATGCGCCTTTATCGTACGGCTGCACCACGAGGAGGCGCGGCTCTGGAGCTGACACCTGCGCAAGCTGGTTGAGCGGCGTGGGCGTGCCGTAGTAATCAATAGGCAAGCGATCAATCAACGCGGGGGTTGCCCGCCCTGTGCGGATCGAGAGCAAGTCGCGCTTGAGTGCTTCGATTGCCTTCTTCATGCGGTCTTCCGCATCTTTAAGTACATCCTCAGTCATGATTTTCCTCGAACTATATTGGACCGGTATGATAATCCCGAAGGCGAAGTTTAGTAGACACCCACTCTGGTGCCCACGTCCTCGCCCATTACTACACGGAGAATGTTGCCGGGTTGTTGTAGATTGAAGACGATAATAGGCAGGTAATTCTCCATGCACAGAGCCATTGCCGTAGTGTCCATCACGCGCAGGTCCATCTCTATTGCCTGGCGGTAGCTCAACACGTCGAACTTGGTGGCGTTAGGGTTGCGGTGCGGGTCATCGCTGTACACGCCGTCCACCTTGTTCTTAGCCATCAAAATAACCTCTGCCCCAAGCTCCAGGGCGCGCAGGGAGGCGGCGGTATCGGTGCTGAAGTAGGGGTTGCCGGTGCCTGCCGCGAGGATAATAACCCGTCCTTTTTCCATGTGGCGAATGGCTCGACGGCGAATGTAAGGCTCGGCCACTTCGTGCATGGCAATCGCTGACTGCACCCGCGTGTAGACCTCGCGCTTTTCGAGAGCATCCTGTAAAGCCAGGGCGTTGAGCACGGTGGCGAGCATCCCCATGTAGTCGGCTGTAGAGCGGTCCATCCCCTGAGCTGAGGCCGCGATGCCTCTCCAGATGTTGCCCCCGCCCACCACTATGGCGACTTGCACGCCGTGCGCCACTACATCCTTGACCTGATCGGCGATGGTATTCACCACCACAGGGTCAATGCCGAGGCCCACGTCTCCGGCGAGCGCTTCACCGCTCAGCTTGAGAAGAACGCGCCCGTAATGCGGCTTTGCGTTCTCCGTCACAGGGTGAGCAGTGTCAAGAAGCTGCCGAGTTGGCTCTACAGAGTCCTGTGTTTCAGCGGGCCTTACCTGCTCGACCATGCCTATGCGCCTCCTGGGGTGGTGATGGTTGGGTGAGTCCTAGTCTATCAGGTTTGGGGCTGTAAAGCAAACGGGCCGGGTACTGTAAATGTTCAGATTAGGGATGGAGCAATCTTCTTGGGGTAGCTGTGGAAGCGTACCCTCACCCGCCCTCACCCGCCCTCACCCCCAAACCCCCTCTCCCATGAAGGGAGAGGGGGCTTTAATTACCCCTGTAACCTCGTCAGGGGCTTGCCTTTCCACCCTACTCTGAACATTTACCGTAACAAGTAAGTGTTCAGACTAAGGGTGGAGGGGCTAGCTTAGCCCCCTCTCC